>JBIITU010000183.1:0-6563 GCA_044340335.1 Steroidobacteraceae bacterium | reverse complement strand
GCGCCGGCCACGACGAAGTCGGTTTTCTTCGAGACGCTGCCGGCCACCTTGGCGCCCAGCGCCCGCAACCGGTCGCCGGCCTCCTCGCGCGACAGGCCTTGCAGCGCGCCGGTCAGCACGAAGGTCTTGCCGGCAAGCGGCAGCGCCGCTGCGCGCTGCACCGGCAGATCCGGCCAGCGCACGCCAGCCGCCCGCAACCGCGCGACGACCGCACAATTGGCCGGATCGGCAAAGAACGCGGTGACGCGCGCGGCCACGACCGGGCCGACATCCGGCACCTGCTGGATCGCCTCGGCGTCCGCCTGGATCAGCGTCTCGAGCGCGCCGAAATGCTGCGCAAGGCTGAGCGCGGTGGCCTCGCCGACATCGCGGATGCCGAGTGCGAACAGGAACCGCGCGAGCGTCGTCGAGCGACTGCGATCAATGGCTGCGAGCAGCTTGTCGGCGGACTTCTGCCCCATCCGGTCGAGTTCGGCAAGCTCCGACGCGGTGAGTTCATAGATGTCCGCCGGGTCGTCGATCATGCCCGCGCCGACCAGCTGGTCGACGAGCTTGTCGCCCAGGCCCTCGATGTCCATCGCGCGACGCGACGCGAAATGCAGGATGCGCTCGCGGCGCTGCGCCGCGCAGACGTACCCGCAGCTGCAACGCGCGACCGCTTCGTCCGGCTCGCGCAGCACCGGCGACCCGCAGACCGGACACTGCTTCGGCAGCGTCACCACACGCGCGCCGTCCGGCCGCCGCTCGGCGAGCACGCGCACGACTTCGGGAATCACGTCGCCTGCCCGCCGCACGATGACCGTGTCGCCGACGCGCACGTCCTTGCGTTCGAGCTCATCCATGTTGTGCAGCGTTGCGTTGCTGACCGTGACGCCGCCGACGAACACGGGCGCGAGCCGTGCCACCGGCGTCAGTGCGCCGGTGCGACCGACCTGGAATTCGACATCCTCGACGCGCGTCTCGGCCTCTTCGGCCGGGAACTTGTGCGCGACCGCCCAGCGCGGCGCGCGTGAAACGAAACCGAGCGCCTCCCGATCGGCGCGCAGGTCGACTTTGTAGACGACGCCGTCGATCTGGTACGGCAGCTGCGCGCGCCGCGCGCCGAGCCGGCGGAAGTAGTCGAGGCAGCCCTCCACCCCGGTGACGCGCGCCGCTTCCGGGCAGGTGCGCAGTCCCCAGCCGCGCAGCGCATCGGCAAGCTCGCTCTGGCGCTCCGGAATCGCTGCGCCTTCGACGACCCCGACGGCGTAGAAGAACAGATCGAGCGGCCGCTCTGCCGTGATGCGCGGATCGAGCTGACGCAGGCTGCCGGCGGCGGCATTGCGCGGATTGACGAACACCTTCTCGCCGCGCTCCGCAGCGCGCGCATTCATCGCGAGAAACCCTGCCACCGGCATGTAGACCTCGCCGCGCACCTCGAGCAGCGCTGGCGCCGCCCCGCGCAAGCGCAGCGGCACGGACGGGATCGTGCGTACGTTCGCCGTGACGTCTTCGCCCGTCACGCCATCGCCGCGGGTCGCTGCGCGCGCGAGCAGACCGTGCTCGTAGAGCACGCTGATCGCAAGGCCGTCGAGCTTCGGTTCCGCCGCGTAGTCGATCGCTGCCTCGCGCCCGAGCCGCTCGCGCACCCGACGGTCGAACGCGAACACCTCGTCGTCGGCGAAAGCATTGTCGAGCGACAGCATCGGCAGGCGGTGTTGCACGCCAGGAAAGGCGGTCGCAGCCGCGCCTCCGACACGCTGCGTCGGTGAATCCGGCGTGATCAGATGCGGCTGCGCTGCCTCCAGCTCACGCAGTTCGCGCAGCAGCAGATCGAACGCGGCATCGCTGATCTCGGGGTCGTCGAGAACATGGTAGCGATGGTTGTGATGCGCGATCAGTTCGCGCAGTTCGCGCGCGCGCGCGGCAGCGACGGCCGATTCGGCGCCGTCGCTCAAGCGTCGGTCCGCGGGCCCTCACTGCCCGCGGCCTCGCGCCGCAGCTCGGCGAGCCGGGCGCCGCTCAGCACCTGCCCGGTGGCGTCGCGAACTTCACCGCGCAAGCGCTGCGCAAGCAATCCCGCCACAGCGTACAGGCGCTCGAAAGTCTCCAGCGGAGGGCGCGGACCCGGCAGCACCGCAAACAGATTGAGACCGAGCAGACTCTCGGTATCCATCTTCTCCAGCCGGAAGCTGCCAGGCTTGGTCAGGTTCGCCGCGCTGACTTCGACGCGGCCGTCTGCCAGCGCCAGATGGAAGATGTCGAACTCGCCGAACTCGAAGCCTTCGCCCTGCAGCGCCTGCCGCGCAGCGCCACCCGTGAAGCGCTCGCCCGTGCGCGCGACCACGCGCAGCGCGAGAATGCGTCGCTGGCTGTCATCCGGCCATTCGAGGCGCAGCTTGCGGCTCGGCGGTGGCGACTCTCCCTGGATGGCCGGTTGGGTCTCGGCCAGCCACTGTGCGGCGCGCTCGACGGCCGCCGCGCCGAGTTCCGGTCCGCCGGTCGCGGAGACCACCGGCAGGCTGACGACGTCCGGACCGTCCGGCAGGCCCTCTACGGACGGGTCGACGATTTCCACGAGCGGCGGTTCGCGCAGCGGCTGTCGACCGGAATGACTCGCGACCGAGGTTGCGGCGGGCCTGGCTCCAACGCGCGGCGGCGGGACTGCAGCGGCATCGCCCTGCGCTTCGTCCTCGTCGAGCTCCGTCGCCGAATCGTCGTCGCCAGCCCCGGCATCGTGCTCCGCTGCCGCATCGCTGCGCGACCCGCGTCGCCGTCGCTCCCACAACAGCAAACCGATGACGAACAGCGCCCCGAGGGCGAGCAGCGACCAGCGCAGCTCGGGCATCGACTCAGCTCGCCGCGAGGCGCAGCGCCTCGTCGACGTCGACCGCCACCAGGCGCGATACCCCGGGCTCGTTCATCGTCACGCCCAGCAGCTGCGACGCGAGTTCCATGGTCGACTTGTTGTGCGTGATGAAAATGAACTGCACCCGTTGCGCCATCTCGCGCACGATCTCGCAGAAGCGGCCCACGTTGTTCTCGTCGAGCGGTGCATCGACCTCATCGAGCAGGCAGAACGGCGCCGGGTTCAGGTCGAAAATCGAGAATACGAGCGCCACGGCCGTCAGTGCCTTCTCGCCGCCAGACAACTGCGCGATCGTGACATTGCGCTTGCCCGGCGGACGAGCCATGACAGCGACGCCCGCCTCGAGCGGATCATCACCGACCAGTTCCAGATAGGCGTGGCCACCGCCGAACAGACGCGGGAACTTCTCCTGCAGACCGGCGTTGATCTTGTTGAAAGTCTCCTCGAAACGCGCGCGGGTCTCTTTCTCGATCTTGCGCATCGCCTGCTCGAGCGTGTCGAGTGCGGACGTCAGGTCAGTGAACTGCCGATCGAGATACTCCTTGCGCTCGGTGTTCTCCTTCAGCTCATCGATGGCGGCGAGGTTGACCTGTCCCAGCCGTTCGATATCGGTACGGGTACGCGACAGCTGGTCTTCCCAGTCGGGCACCGCAGCCTCGGCGGTCAGCGTGCCGAGCACCTCCTCGAGCACGAACTCAGTGGCCGCGAACTGTTCGGCGATCGACTCGCGGCGAACCCGAGTCTCCTGCGCCGCCAGTCGCGCCTGGTCCATTTCGTCGCGGGCGACATTGACGCGCTGCTCGGCCGACAGCCGCTTCTCGTCCAGACCCCGCAGCTCCGTATCTGCATCCTCGAGGGAACGACGCGCCACCGACAACTCGCCCTCGACTTCCAGGCGCCGCGCCAGGAAGCCGCTCAACAGGTTCTCGAGCTCGACGATGGGCGCATCGCCGGTCACCAGCTCCTGTTCGAGTTCGGTCATGCGGGACTGCTGCTGCGCCTGCTGCTCCGCCATGCGCTTCAAGCCCACCTGCATCGACTGCAGCGTCGAGCGGCGCCCTTCGATGCGCACCAGCAAGTCGCGGGCGGCGAGCTGCGCCGCAGAGGCGGCGCTGCGTGCCTGCGCCAGCGCTTCACGGCGTTCATCGCGTTCCGCGTCGAGCTCGACACGACGGCTGTCCAGACTCTGCAATTGCTGGGTGCCACGATCGAGTTCGAGTCGCGCACGCGCGATGGCCTCCTGCGCCGCGCCCTTCTCGCGCTCGACTTCCGCGGCCTCGAGATCGAGCCGCTCGCGGCGCAGCACTGACTCCTGCGAGCGGGCGCGCGTCGCCTCCAGCTGTCCGAGGACGTCGGCGTGCGCGCGATGCGCGGACTGGATCCGCGCCTGCGTGCCGTCGCGCAACGCCTCGCCCTGCGCGAGACGCTCGCGCAGCTGCGCCAGATCGGCTTCCGCGGCCACGACCCGCTCGCTGCTGCGACTGAAGTCCGCCCGCAGGCTCTTCAGGCGCTGCTCGCGCTCGATGACGCCGGCATGCGCGTCCGCGCCGCGATTGATGCGCAGCCAGTGCGCGCCGACCCATTCACCGCCCCGGGTGACGATCGATTCGCCGGCGCGCAGGCCGCGTCGCGCCGCCAGCGCGTCGGCGAGCGAATCCGCGACGCGAACGCTGGCCAGCAGGTCGGTCACCGCGCGCGGGCCGCGCACCTGCGCGCCCAGCGTGCCGTGCGCGCCCTGCGCGGGCTCGCCACCCGTCTCGAGCACGACGACCCGCGACTCGCCGATGCGGCCCAGCGCGTCGGACAGTTCATCGAGACCGTCGATGCAGACCGCTTCGAGGTAGTCGCCGAGCACCGTCTCGACGGCGCGTTCCCAGCCACCGTCGACCTGCAGCGATTCGGCCACGCGCGGTCGCCCGCCAAGACCCGACGCTTCGAGCCACTGCGAGGCCTTGCCCGCCTGCGCCCCGAACGCGGCCTTCTGCAGCGCTTCGATCGAAAGCATCTCGGCGCGCACGCGCTCGCGCTCGGCGCGCGCCGCTTCGAGCGCCTTCTCGAACTCGATCTGCCGCGAGCGCAGCTGCTGGACATCGGCGAGTGCGCCTGTCAGCGCAATCGACAGTTCATCTGCCTCGCTGCGCGCCGCAGACTCGCGTTGCGACAGCTCCCCCAGCAGCGAGGAGGCTTCCTGTGCGATCAGCGCGTCGCGTTCGACCGCAAGCCGGTCTGAGTGGCCGTTCAGGCGGCGCAACTGGTTCTCGATCTGCTCGAGCCGGGCGCGCTCGACCTGCGTGGTCTGGTGCGCGGCGCCCAGCTGGCGGTTGAACTCTTCCCAGCCCTGCTGCCAGGTGGCGACGGCGCGCTCGGCTTCTTCCTGCCGCGCGACACAGGACTGTTCCAGCGCGCGCGATTGCGCAAGATCCGGCGCCAGGGTCTCGAGCTCATTGCCCAGCGAGGCGCACTCCTGGTCATCGCGGGCAATGTGCACGGCGAGCTCGGCGAGACTCGCGCGGGTCTTGGCGAGGTCGGCGCGCTTGCGCTCGAGCGTCTCGCGCGTGTACTCGATCTGCTGCTCGGTGCGGGTGATGTCGGCCCCGACGGCGAAGTAACGCCCCTGGATCTGCGACACCAGCTCGCTCTGCTCGATGTGGTAGGCGCGCTGCTTCTCGATCGCCGCTTCATTGGAGCGCAGATCCGCCAGCGCCGCCTGCATCGCCAGGTCCTTCTCGCGCAGCGCGCTGTCGTGGATCTCGGCACCGCTGTCGAGTTCGCGCAGCCGCAGGGCCAGCAGCTCGGCGGTCAGCCGCCTCTCCTGCTCCTTGAGGTTCTGGTAGCGCCGCGCGGTGGAGGCCTGGCGCTGCAGATGACGGATCTGCTTGTCGATCTCGTCGCGGACATCCTGCAGTCGCTCGAGGTTCTCGCGCGTATCGGCGATGCGACTCTCGGTTTCCTTGCGCCGTTCCTTGTACTTCGAGATCCCGGCCGCCTCCTCGACGAAGGAGCGCATGTCGTCGGACTTGGCTTCGATGACGCGCGAGATCATCCCCTGCTCGATGATCGCGTAGCTGCGCGCGCCGAGGCCCGTGCCCAGGAACAGCTGGGTGATGTCCTTGCGACGGCAGCGCGCGCCATTGATGTAGTAGTTCGAACTGCCGTCACGCAGCACTTCGCGCTTCAGTGACACTTCGGCGAAGGCCGCGTAGGACCCTGAGATCTTGCCGTCGCTGTTGTCGAACAGCAGCTCGACGGACGCCTTGCCCACCGGCTTGCGCGCGCTCGAGCCGTTGAAAATGACGTCGGCCATCGAATCGCCACGCAGGTGCTTGGCGGACAATTCACCCATGACCCAGCGCACGGCGTCGATGACATTCGACTTGCCGCAGCCGTTCGGCCCGACGACACCGGTCAGATTGCTCGGGAAGGACACCGTCGTGGGATCCACGAACGACTTGAACCCGGCAAGCTTTATTTTCGTCAACCGCATGTCGAGACAACACCCTGTTCGGAAAAGCGCGCTAGTGTAGTTTAATCTTTACAGCCGGGTGACGGTGCTGGAACCCGCGCAGTCACCACCCTCTCGAGCAGCTACCAAGTTCAATCAACATGCCGCTACAACCTCTGACCACTGTTGAAACTTTTCCGAATCCACAGGCCGATATCGACTATACGATCCGGATGACGATGCCGGAGTTCACCTGCCTGTGCCCGAAGACCG
>JBIITU010000258.1:0-5094 GCA_044340335.1 Steroidobacteraceae bacterium | reverse complement strand
ATTGTTCCGGCGCAGGATCTCGGGCATGGCAGCGATGAAGTCCGTCGTTGCGCCGCGGTTGTCCATGTAATTGTTGATCACGATGGACGCACCGCCGGCACCATTCGGCAGGATATTGCCGCTGGAGCGCGGCACGAACAGCTCAGGCCCGCGCTCGCCCACGATGTACGGGAAGCCGCCAGTGACCGGCCCGCCCGCTGCGCGGCCGGGAATCCTGATCGGCCCGCCGATGCCGGTGATGCCGTCGATGACGCCGCCCAGCACGTTGCCGATGCCGCCAAACCCACCGCCGCCGCCTTTCTGACCGAAGCCCAGCGCCTCGAAGATCTTGGCCGCGGCAGCCTCAGCCACCATCCGGCGCAGGATGTCCACGAAGCTCTTAAGCATCCCCTTGATGCCACCCTCGAACGGGTCGAAGAGGAAATCGGCAAAGGCATCCTGCATGTTGCGGGCGGCCTGGTCCGCGAACGGCGAAAGCTCGCCGATAGTCTCGCCGGTGGCTTCCTTCCACTTCTCCCAGCGGCCGTGCAACTCATCAAGGCCGCGCTGTGACTCGCGGTTGATGTCGTCCATCGTCCTTTCGATATCGCGGCGCGTGTCGCCTGCCAAGTCATCGTAGATTTCGGCCTGTATGTCGGCGAAGGACCGACCCGACGTGGAACTGGCGCCGCCGCCGCGTCCGCTTCGTTGCTGCCACAGCTCGATCGCATCGGGAATAGCGGACCCGAGCCCGGTCATGCGCCGCTCTCGGTCTGCTACCGAACCACTCGCCCGGCGCCGAAGCTGCGCGCCCGTCGCTCGATACTCAATTAGCAGCTGCTGGCGCTTTTCAAGCAAGGCGATCTCCGCCTGCAGCGCTTCGGTCTGCTCTGGCGTGCGGCCGGGCAACCCGAGCACGGGCAACCCATCGGGGCCGATCTGCAGGTCATTGACGCTTCGCAGCTCTTCACGCTTCGCCGCGATCTTGCGATCGAGCTCGTCGATCAGTTCCTGCCGCGTCTCGGGCTCCGCAGCGCCGATCATCAGCGCGATCTGGCGGATGTCGCCCACCGCATCGGCTGCAACGCTAGCGAGTTTGCCGAAGCCAGAGATGAGCGTACTCGTGAAAGCGTCGGCCGCCGTGACGATGGACGGATCCTTGAGCGTATCCCGCAGCTCCTCCATGGCCTTGGTTGCTGCGGGTAGTCCGGACTTTGCCGCCAGCAAGTCGCCCGCGGCGCGCTTCACTTCGTCGAGAGCTTTGCCGAACGACCTGGCCCCGGCTTCGCTCTGTGCCGTCGCTTGGACTACTGCTCGGAACCCTTGCTTGACCTTATCGCCGAGCACGAGACCGAATCCGACGCGCATCGCAGCGGAGGCTTGCTTAGAGAACGATTCAGCTCTTCCGAGGGCGGATCGAAACGCCGCCGCGGTGGCGTCCTCGCCCTCGAGGCGGAATCGTGCAGTGCCCTTGGTCATGTGCTTCTCCCGACGCCGACCGTGGTATCCGCTGGCACCGATACCAGCGAGATTTCGATGGGCTTCCAGCGCGTGACGCGCACTACAGGCCGCCCGGTGGTATCGGTGGCCTCGCGGGTCTGCTCGATGATGTAGCCGACGCTGACATTGGTGAGCGTGCCGGCTCGCACCTTCGCCCAGGCCCATTCCGCTTCCGGGTCGCCTGCGGGCAGCTCAACCGTGGCGCGGCCGCGCCGTGCCTGCACACGTGCCGAGACCACGCGCCCGATGATGCGGTCGGGGTCGTGATTGAACAGCAGCGGGGCGCGCTGACTTCCGGCAAACGACAGGTCCACGCTGCTGGGGTCGTGGTCGAGTACTTCGACGCCAAACCAGCGGTCCACCGGTTCCTCGCTCGAGAATGCGAGTTCAAACGTGCGTTGCTCTGCGCCGTCGCGCGTGAGCGATCCGCTTGCGGTGATCTGTGCCTGTCGGGTCATCCGCTGCCCGCGCGCGTCTGCCGCGAACGTCATGCCCTCAGCACGCGATTGCGTCGCCAGCGATCGGTCGGCGGCCCGACATCGTTGTTCGATCGCGCCCAGCTTGGTCGTCAGCGCGGACAGTGCGCGCCGCTTCGCAGCCAGCGCCGCGCGTCGCTCTGCAATCTCCGGCGCCGGCTTCGCGTCTGCATCGGTCGCGCGATCCATGATGCTGCGGGCGCGTTCCGCGGCGCGCAGTTCTTCGACGGCGATCGCTGCGGCCAGCGCTTTCTCGCGCTCGATCTGTTCCAGCGTTTCCTCGTAGTCCTTGCCCTGCGCCGCCAGGATCTCGGTGCGCGTCATCAGGTTGAGCGCCAGCGCCTTCTCGTAGGCTGCCATCTCCTTCTCAGGATCGACCCAGGCCCAGCCGCGTGGCTGCCACGTCGACGCTTCGACGATGCGCTGGTAGTCGCTCATTGAGACATTGAGCGCGCCGGTGGTAATCGCCATTTCCAGCCATCGCGCAAACACCGGACGGCATACGCTGTCGATCAGCCACTGTTGCAGCGAGCGCCACACGTCAGCTTCGACCAGCTTCGCCTCGCGCAGGCTCGAGTAGTTCGCCTGCGACAGGTCGCCCGTCAGCGCGTGATAGGAGATCCCGAGTCCGGCCGCGATGCCCTGCAGGCAACTGGTCATGAATGCGCCATAGGCGGTTGTCGGGTGCTGCGAGTCGAATGCCTTGACGTCCCAGCCCGCTGGCAGCGCTTCGAATGTGCCAGGCTCAACCTCGCTGATCGGCCTGCCTTCCTCGTCGGTGCCGTCCGGATCAAGTTCGCTCGCTTCAGGGCTGCGAGTGTAGAAACCCATCTTGGAAGCGGCGATACGGGCGGCGGTGACTTCGGCCTCCTGGTAGCCGTTGACCATGTGCAGCCGCAGCATGATCGGTGCCATCCACGGCACGCCACGCAGCAGGCTCCGCTCTACGATGAACGTGTGCAGTATCCGCTTTGCCTCGATGCGCTCGGCTCTGACTGTCTGCGCGCCTGCCAGGTGCGTGGCCTCGTCGCCCTTGATGTGATACGCGACGGCACGCTGGCCGTCGTCGTGTTCCACGCCCATGAAGATGCGCGGCGTGCGACTGACTTTCTGGTCGTCGATCTGTGACACGTCGAGCGACTGGAGCGCGTAGCCGAATCGGTTGGCCGCGCTGCGCCCGGTGACGTGCAGAGCGACGCATTCACCGTCGCGCGCGGTAGTGCGCACCATGAAGCCCAGCCACTGCGCGAAGCTCATGCGGCCGTCTATGGTCGCCGTGCCGGCCCGACACCATTCTGCCCAGGCGCGCTCGACCTTGCGGTCGATGTCCTGCGAGCGTGCGCTACCTGCCGCACCGACACGCGATTGCAGCGTGATGCCGTTAGGCCCTGCGACGTTCACCTGCACCGCAGTCAGGAATCGCCGCGCGTATTCGTTGTTGTTCGCCAGTTGCCGCGATCGGGCGCGCAGGACGGGCAGCGCCTGCCGCAGCTCATCGGCCGGATTCTGGAGCGTGGACAGCCAGCCGGTTGTCAGCCGATTGTTGCCGGCGGCATCCCACAAGCGCTTTCGCCTTACGGAGTCGGGCAGGATGATGCGCCCCATCGTTAACCGCCCGCGTGCGATCGGCGCTGCGCTTCCAGTGCCAACATGCTGCGGTTCACCTCGAGCGCCCGCTCGGCCATGTCCATGCCGTTCTGTGCCATTTCAATGGCGCGCTTCGTCTGGCCGTGCGCATCCTCCAGCGCCCGCACGGCGCGCTTGAGTTCCTCGCGCAGTGCGTCGCGTTCCTCGATGGCGGCGCGCAGCTTCGCAGTCCGCTCGCGGTGGCGTTCTTCCTGCGCTTCCACAAGGCTGCGGATTTCATCCGTCAGCATCATGTAGGGGTCAGCTTTCGTTTCCATGGCGTGTCTCCGATCAGGCCGCGATGGCGTCGACGATGGCGGCGAATGCCTCGGGGCGGCGCGGTGCGAGGTCGAGGTCCTGCATCACGCGGACCCGGACGATGTTGCCGCCCTGCGTCACAGGGTCGACCAGGATGCCGACACCGCCGAACTCGCAGATGAACAGCTCCGACCAGTTGCCGTAGAGGATCGCTGACAGGTTCGTGCCCGATCCTTTCGTCAGCGTCGCCGGCACCGCTTCCGTGGTGGTTGCGAGGTAGTCGAGCACGCGACCGTCGCGCCAGATGGCACCAGCCCCCGCGAACTGCTCGGTGTTGCGCAGCACGCGCCGGACTCGAGAATTCGTCAGGAAGCCGGCCGTCGATCCGTTGCCGTCAGCGTGGAGTGCCGCAACCGTCTGCTCCATGTCGACCAGGGCGGCGCGCGTCGGTGCCGCGCCGTTGGTGCCGAGTGCGATCGTGGAGATACCCGCCGTGCCGAGTAGGCCCTGCGGCTGTCCCGACGCGCCGGTGCCGTTGATGGCGGCCACGTCGATGGCGCTGCCGAGTGCGGCGGCCAGCTCGCGCACGATGAACGCCTCCGCGCTCGGATCGGCCTGCACCAGCAGTCGCCGGGTCACGTCGAGAAAGCCCGTAATCGTCTTTGGGCTCAGGCTCATCAGCTCGAACGTGGGCGAGGTTTCCGTGGGCGCGTTGCCTTCCGTCACCCAGCCCGCCGTCGCGGCGCTGTCGACGTTCGGCACCGCGAAGGTGCCCTGCGTCTGAACAACCGTGGCGCCCAGGGCGCGCACCCGCGTGGCAGCGCGCAGCGCCGTGCCCCAGTACTGCGGCGGCCGGTTGTCGCCGACCAGCGCACCGCCCGCACCGACCGTGCCGGTGGACAGGTCGCGCAGGCCCAGCTCCATCACCTCGCGCGGCAACATCAGCCCGACCGGCGCATCCGACTGCGCCGCAGCCTCCGCAGCCGCGCGGAACTCAAAGCCCGCATGACGTGCGCGGAAAGTCGGGTCGATCGCGCCGCGAATCAGTCGCAGCAGCGAGAAGTCGCGCGCTTCCTTGTCCGTGAGGCCGACATGGTTGGCCGGCTGCCGCGCCTCGCGCTTTCCAAACAGGCGCGCGTCGCGCTGTGCGTTGTCCATCATCCGTTGGTTCTCCGCTTCAATTCGAGTTCATCACGCCGTGCCAGCAGTTCGGCCCGCACTGCCTCGTGCAGTGGGCGAAGGTTCGCGGCGAGAC
>JBIITU010000182.1:0-6604 GCA_044340335.1 Steroidobacteraceae bacterium | reverse complement strand
CCGAGTTGCATATCGATTGTTCCTGTGCGCGGTCATCTCGACCGGTGCCACGTTCGAATTGTCGCAGGTGATCAATCTGGTCGACTCGCTGAACTTCTGCATGGCGATCCCGAACCTGATCGCCGTGTACCTGCTGCTGCCGGAACTGCGCGCGGATCTGCGGGACTACAAGCGGCGCTTTCTCGACGCGGGCGCGCGCGCGTGAGCACGTTGGCAGACGGCGGTACGCCACTGCGACGGTTGACGCCGCGCAAGCTGTTGCAGTCCAAGTGGACTGCGGTGGTGCCGCAGGGGCGCCAGAAGCACTTCGTGGTTGTCAGGCTCATCGAGCGCGATTCCGTCGACTTGCCGCTCGAGCAGGTGGAGATCGAGGCGGTGCATTCGAAACGCCGCCGGATCATCGACTGGCGCGAGCTGCGCGACCCGGCGCGCTGGCATCAGGGCTGGCGCTGAGCTGCGTCCCGGCGGGGACGGCTGACATTCCAGGGGCCTCGTGTACCATCCGGGCAGCGACATCGAGGGGGCGCGACGCGCAAAGGCATGTCGAAGACGGGCAAGGCATCGGCGGGTCTGGATTCGGCTGCCTGGTCGGCATTGCTGCTGCAGAACGGCTATGCGCCCGACGGACTCGACGGGGCGCTGGTGCACCCGGCCGGCACGCCTGCGCTCTATCAGCAACGCGGGCGCGACGGCCGCGTCTGGTTCGCTGCCGAGCGCGCGGGCTGGCTGCATTTCGATCCGGCACTGTGGCGGCGCGTCGCCGCGCCGAAGAAGGGTCAGCGTCGCCCGGACCGGATCAACCTGGTTCCGCATGCCGGCTGCGAAGCGGCTGCCCTGCGCTGGCTCGCGGGCCTGCAGACCGACGACGACGCTGCGTTGCTGCTGTCGCGTCGCACCGATCTCGATACCAGCCTGCGCGCGGCGCTGCTGGCGGCGCGCACGGGGCAGGGCGCTTTCCGTCATGCGCTAGAGCAGCATGAGTCTGCCTGCCGCATGACCGGGCTGCTCGATCGACGGCATCTGCGCGCGGTGCACATGAAGCCCTGGCGCGTCTGCGACGATGCGGAAAAGCTCGATGGCCACAACGGTCTGCTGTTGTCGCCGCACGTCGCGCACCTGTTCGAGACGGGTGGCTTGACGTTCGAGCCACAGGGGCAGCTGAAGTTGGCGAGTCAACTCAACCCGGCCGTCATCAAGAGCTGGCGACTGTCCGATGCGGTCAAGTCGGCGGAGTTCAGCGCCGCGCAGCAACGCTATCTGGACTGGCACCGCTCGCACGTGTTCGAGGCCGAGAGGCGTCCCTGGCCGCGCTCCGCCGGCGCCTGATGTTGCGCGCCACGAGCGCGCGTAGATGCGGCGCGCAGGCTATGCTGCTCGAGTGAGCTTGCCCGTCGATACCCTGCTGACCGAGCGCCTGCGCCGCGTCGTCGGCGCTGCACGCCTGCTGCATCGCACGGAGCAACTGCGCCCCTACGAGTGTGACGCGCTGACCTTGCACAAGGCCTTGCCTCGTGCGGTCGTACTGGCGGAATCCGAAGCGGAAGTCTGCGCCGTGCTGCGCATCTGTGCCGAACTCGGCGTGCCAGTCGTGCCGCGTGGTGCGGGCACGGGCCTGTCGGGCGGCGCCACGCCGCATCCGGATGGCGTCGTGCTGTCGCTGGCGCGCCTCGATCGCATCCTCGCCATCGATCGCGACACATGCACTGCGACGGTGCAGCCCGGCGTGCGCAACCTCGCGATCAGCGAAGCCGCGGCAGTGCATGGCCTGTGCTACGCGCCTGATCCGTCGAGCCAGGTCGCGTGCTCGATCGGCGGCAACGTCGCGGAGAACTCCGGCGGCGTGCACTGCCTCAAGTATGGCCTCACGTTGCACAACGTGCAGCGCGTCCGGGCCGTGACCATGCAGGGCGACGTCATCGAGTGCGGCGCGCTCGCGCCCGATGCCCCCGGCCTCGATCTGTTGCCGCTGCTGGTGGGCTCCGAGGGCATGCTGGCCGTGGTCACGGAAGTCACGGTGCGGTTGGTGCCGGTGCCGCAGCTCGCGCGCTGCATCCTCGCGAGTTTCGCGACGGTCGAGGACGCTGCGACGGCGGTCGCCCGATTGATTGCAGCCGGCATCATTCCAGCGGGCCTCGAGATGCTGGATCAGGCCGCCGCGCGTCTGGTCGAGCCGCATGCGCAGGCGGGATACGATCTCGACGCCGCCGCGATCCTGCTGTGCGAATCGGACGGCACGCCCGACGAGGTCGGCGAAGAGATCGAGCGCATGAGCGAGGTGCTGCAGGCGGCGGGTGCGACGCGCCTGCGGGTGTCGGCCGATGAAGTCGAACGACAGCGGTTCTGGGCGGGTCGCAAGAATGCCTTTCCGGCGGCCGGCCGCGCCGCGCCGGCCTATTACTGCATGGATGGCACCATTCCGCGACGTCACCTCGGCGAGATGCTGCTGTCGATCCAGCGCATGGAGCGCGAGTTTGGCCTGCGCTGCCCGAACGTATTCCACGCCGGTGACGGCAACCTGCATCCGCTGATCCTGTTCGACGATGCGGATCCGGACTCGGTGCGGCGCGCGGAGGCGCTGGGCGCTGCGATCCTGGCCGAGAGCGTGCGACTCGGCGGCACTGTCACCGGCGAGCATGGCGTCGGCCTCGAGAAGCTCGACTCGATGTGCCTGCAGTTCGGGGCGATCGAACTCGCCGCGTTCGAAGGCGTGAAGCGCGCCTTCGATACGACGGGTTTGCTGAACCCCGGCAAGGCGATCCCGACGCTGCATCGCTGCGCCGAACTCGGTGGCATGCGGGTGCGCGGCGGGGCGCTGCCGTTCGCCGACCTGCCGCGATTCTGATGGACGCGGCAGTATCGAGACTGCGCGAGCAGGTGCGCGACGCGGCGGCGAGCCACCGACCGTTGCGTCTGCGCGGCGCCGATACCCGGAGATTTCTGGGCGCGAGCGGCGCGGCGGAAGAGCTCGACCTGCGCGACGTGACGGGCGTCGTCAGCTACGAACCCAGCGAACTCGTCGTCACGGTGCGGGCCGGCACGCCGCTCGCCGAACTCGAAGCGCTGCTGGCGGAACAGGGGCAGATGCTCGCGTTCGAGCCGCCGCGCTTCGGCCCGCGATCGACCATCGGCGGTTGCATCGCCACGGCACTGGCGGGTCCGCGGCGCATGGCGCGTCCGCCCTTGGGCGGCGCCGTCCGTGATCACGTGCTCGGTGCCACGCTGCTCGATGGCCGCGCCGAGTTGCTGGCGTTCGGCGGCACCGTGATCAAGAACGTCGCCGGCTACGATGTCGCGCGGCTGCTGGCCGGTTCGTTCGGCGTGCTGGGCGCCATCGTCTCGGTGTCGCTCAAGGTGCTGCCGCGTCCGCGCGAGGAGTGCACGCTGCGCTTCGACTGCGATACCGACGAGGCACTGAGGCGATTGCGCGACTGGCAGGCGCGACCCTTGCCGTTGTCCGCGACGGTCTGGCACGACGACGTGCTGCAGGTCAGGTTGTCCGGCGCAAGCGCAGCGGTGGCGTCGGCGTGTCGTGAACTCGGTGGCGCGCGCGTCGCTGCGCCGGACTGGGATGCGCTGCGCGATCAGCGGCACGGGTTCTTCGCGGGTGCCGCGCCGCTGTGGCGCGTCGCGGTGCCGGCCACTGCGCCGCGCTTCGCCGCGTCGGAGCCCGAGTTGATCGAATGGGGCGGGATGCAGCGCTGGCTGCGCACCGGGAAGAGCGAGGCCGAGGTGCACGCTTGGGCGGCGCGCTGGGGCGGTCACGCCAGCTGCTGGCGCGGCGCCGCGTCCTTCCAGGCACCGCTTGCGCCGACGCTGCTCGCCATCCACCAGCGCCTGAAGCAGCAGTTCGACCCCGCCGGAATCTTCAACCCCGGCCGACTTCATCCGGAGTTCTGAGGCGATGCAGACGACATTGGCGCCGGGCTTGCGCACTGAGGCGGTCGCCACCGAGGCAGCCGAGCTGATCGGCGCCTGCGTGCACTGCGGCTTCTGCAACGCAGCCTGTCCGACGTACCGGGCGCTGGGTGATGAACTCGACGGGCCGCGCGGTCGCATCTACCTGGTGCGAGGACTGCTCGAGACGGGCACTGCAACGTCCGTGACGCAGCAGCATCTCGATCGTTGCCTGACCTGCCGTGCGTGTGAGCCGGCGTGTCCGTCCGGCGTGCAGTACGGGCGCATCGTTGATCTTGGGCGTGAGCTGGTACAGACGGCGACGCCGCGGCGCGGCTGGCCGAAGCTGCAGCGTGCGGTGTTGCGGAGCGTGCTGACGAACGCACCGCTGTTCGGGGCATTGCTGTCGCTGGCGCGATGGTGCAGGCCGCTGCTGCCCGAGTCGCTGCAACGCCGATTGCCGCCTGCGGCGCCGCGGGTCGCGGTGCCGGCAACGCTACCCGCACCGCGTGCGCAACCCGGCCCCCGCCGCGTGCTGCGCCTTGCCGGCTGCGTGCAGCCGACGCTGCAGCCTGGCATTGGTGCGGCTACGACGGGCGTGCTTGCGGCACTCGGCATCGACAGCGTGTTCGTTGCGCGCGCGGGCTGCTGTGGCGCGCTGCGCCAGCATCTGGATGATCCGGGCGGTGCGCTCGACGATGCACGCCGCAACATAGACGCCTGGTGGCCGCAGATCGAGGCGGGCGCCGAGGCTATTGTCATGGACGCGTCGGGTTGCGGCCTGATGCTGCGCGAGTACGGTGCGAGACTGCGTCACGATAGCGATTACGCCGTGCGTGCGGCGCGTGTCTCGGCGCTGGTGCTGGACGTCGCCGAGTTGCTCGAGCGCGAGTTGCCGAGGCTCACTGAACGCCTCGCAGGCGTTGGTCAGCGCCCACCCGATGGTGCTGCGGCGCCGCGGCCGCGCGTCGCATTCCACCCGCCGTGCACGCTGCAGCATGGCCAGCGGCTGCGCGGCGTCGTCGAGGGTGTGCTCGCGCGCGCCGGCGCTGAGGTCGTGCCCTGCGCCGATACGCAGCAGTGCTGCGGTTCCGCTGGCGCGTGGTCACTGCTCGAGCCAGAACTGGCCGCGGAGTTACGGACCCGCAAGCTCGCGGCGCTCGAGGCCGCGCGCCCGGACCTGATCCTGTCGGCCAACGTCGGTTGCATCGCGCATCTTGCGGCGGCGAGCGGCACGCCCGTCCTGCATTGGATCGAGTGGCTCGCAGCGCGTCTCGGCGTGGCGCCGCGATGAGCACGCTGTCGCACACCGTGCTGCGTGCCTGCGGCTGGACGCTGCGCTTCGTGCCCCCGCCGACGCCGAAGTCCGTCGTGATCTTCTATCCGCACACGTCGAACTGGGATTTCCCGATCGGCCTGCTGGCGCGCAACGCGACCGGTCTGCGCGTGTCGTGGGTCGGCAAGCACACGCTGTTTCGCTGGCCGCTCGCCGGACTCATGCGGCGCCTGGGTGGCATACCGATAGATCGGGGTGCGCGCGCTGGCCTCGTCGAGGCGTTGACGGCCGAGTTCGCGCGGCGCGAGTCCTTTCACGTTGCGATCGCGCCCGAGGGGACGCGCCGTCGCGGCGAGCACTGGCGCACCGGCTTCTACCGGCTTGCGCTCGCGGCGCAGGTGCCGGTGGGATTGGGCTTCTTCGACTATCCGCGCCGCGAGGTCGGCATAGACCAGTGGCTCTGGATGACTGGCGACGTCGATACGGATCTGGCGGCCATCGCGGCGGCGTATGCGGGGCGGCAGGGCCTCAACGCGGCGCAGCAGACACCGATCCGCTTCGAGCGTTGATCAGCGGCGCTCGCCGCGCAGGTCGAGCACGCGCTGGCGCAGGTCCTCGAGTTCGATCGCGTCCGGCGGTATCGGCGCGCCGATCCGCAGGTCGATGCGTGCGAACAGACGCCGTGGCACACGCTTCCAGACTGACTTGTGCGCGCGTGAGAACATCGAGCCCCACAGGCCAGACAAAGCCATCGGCACCACCGGCACAGGCGTGTCGCGCAGGATGCGCAGCATGCCGGCGCGGAATTCGCGCAGTTCGCCGTCGGCGGTCAGGCCGCCTTCCGGAAAGATGCAGACGAGATGCCCGGCACGCAGTTCGCTCGCCGCGGCCTCGAACGCGCGCTCGTAGACTTCCGGGTGCTCGCGCTGCGGCGCCACCGGAATCGCCTTCATGCCGCGGAACACCAGCGACATGACCGGGATGCGGAAGATGCCGTGGTCCATGATGAAGCGAATCGGGCGCCGGCAGGCTGCGGAGATCGCGACCGGATCGACGAACGCGACGTGATTGCAGATCAGCAACGCCGGCCCTTTTTCCGGTATGTGCCCGGCCCCCGTGACGCGCAACCGGTAGATGCCACGGATCAGTATCCAGGCGAGGAAGCGCAGCAGGAACTCCGGCACCTGCGCGTAGATGTACACCGCGACGATCGCATTCATCAGCGCGAGCACGATGATCAGCTGCGGGATCGTCAGGCCCATCGACAGCGCGAACGCGCTGAAGATCGCTGCGCCGACCATGAACAGGGCGTTGAGGATGTTGTTCGCGCTCAACACGCGCGACATCAACTCGGGGCGGGTGCGCTGCTGGATCATCGCGTACAGCGGCACGACGAACAGACCGCCCGAGAGCCCGAACAGGCCCATCCACAGT
>JBIITU010000181.1:0-6705 GCA_044340335.1 Steroidobacteraceae bacterium | reverse complement strand
ACAAGGGGCTCGCGGTCGAAGCGAGCGCCGAATCTGAACGCTTCGAACAGGCCTTCCAGAAGGCATTCCAGCCCTGCCAGGTCTACTTCGCCGAGCAGGCTGCGATCCGTCGCGCGCACCTGGATGCGCGCCGCCTGGTGCTGGAACGCGTCCTCAAATTCGAGGCCGGCCTGCCGCCAGAGCAGTCGGGCGAACAGCCGGATTATCCGTTGATCATGCGCGTGCTGCGCGAGGCGCCGCAGGAGTGGCGCAGTCACGGACCCGTCGAGCGCGACGCGGGTCGTGCACTGGATGCGGACTTTTTCCGCGCGCTGGATCGACTGCGCGCCCGGGTTGCGGGCTGGCACGCGCGCAACCTCGCCGACAAGCAGGCCCTGATCGCGCGCGCGCAGCAGCTCGCGACGTCATCGGACCTGCCGCGCGCCATCGACGAAGCCAAGCGACTGCAGTCGCAGTGGAAAGAGACCGGGCCCGTGCCGCACGCCCAGTCACAGGCGCTGTGGGAAGAGTTCCGCGCGTTGTGCAACGGCGTGTACGAGCGCCGCCAGCAGGAGTTCGCGCAGCAGGCCGCGACTTTCGGACAGGCCAAGACGCAGGTCGAGGCGCTGTGCGAGCAGATCGAACAGGCGGGCCAGTCTGGCCCGACCGACCGCGGCTCCGGCGAAGCGCAGCTGCGTGAGTGGCACGCCGCGTTCGATGCGATCGGCGAACTGCCGCGTGCCGACGCACGCGCACTGCGCGACCGCTTCCTGCGCGCGATGTCGCGCTACGACAAGCTGATCGCCGGGCTCGCGCAACGCGATGCCGAGGCCGCAGAAGGCAACGTGCTGACGGCCGCGCGCCACGTGCGCGCGTACCAGCGCGCCGTGATCAACGGCAGCGCCGAGGCGGAACGCGCGGCGTTGAAGGATGCCGCCGTGGCCTGCATCGACAGCGTGCCGCGCTGGCCGAGCAAGGCCATCCTGCAGGCGTTGCGCCAGGCACTCGCGCGCGCCGACTCCGCTGATTTCCTCAAGCCGGACGATGCCGGGCGTGAGCGGGAACTGCGCACCTTGTGCATCCGCGCGGAGATATTCAGTGGCCGCGCGACACCGCCTGAGGATGTCACGCTGCGCCGCGAGATCGAGATGCAGTTGCTGCGCCAGGGCCTGGGCCAGGCGCGCCAGATGGATGAGCGCGACTGGGAAAAAATGCGGCTCGAGTGGCTGGGCGCGGCCGCCATCGAAGCGTCAGTTCACGACGCGCTGGAAACTCGCTTCATGCAGGGGTTGCGGCGGCGACAGAACTGAACGCAAAGCTCAGGCGGTAGCGGCACTCGCGACAGCGGCCTGACCGAGCACGAACGCGCGCGTCACCAGGGCCACGTGTTCACCGTGATCCTCCGCAGTTCGAATGTCCGCCTCCGGAGGCGCGATTTCCACAGGCTCATCGATGTTGGCCTGCGCCATGACCCCGATGTAGCCGGCCATCCGGTTGAGGTCTTCCTCGCTTCCCTGGCTCGAGTAGTTTCCGCCCAGCAGCCTGACGGGCACCCAGATCATGCCCATCTGCGACGCGAAGATGACCATCTGCTGCAGGCAGTTGAGCTTGTCACCGCTGCGTCCGGCAGAGACGGTGAACCCCGCGGCAATCTTGTTGACCCACTTCCTGTTGAGCCAGACGTCGCCAGACAGCAGCTCGATGAACTGCTTGAAGCGCGCGGCGACGCTGCCGATGTACGTGGGCGAACCGAAGATGATGGCGTCGGAGTCCTGCAATCGTTGCCAGTGCTGGTCCGCATCTTCGACCTTCAGCAGTACCACGTCCGTGCCCGGCACGCGTTGCGCGCCGCGCTGGATGGCAAACGCGAGCTTCTCGGTCTGGCCGCGAAAGTTCGAGTAGTACAGGACGGTGACTCGTGTCATTGGCTCATCCACATTGCGAAGCGCGGCGCGCCCGCTAGGCCCAGGCCGCCTGAAGACGCGCCGTCGTCAGGCCATGCGCGAACAGCAGTTCCATGCAGCGCAGGGCGTTGTTGTTGCGCTCGAGTTCCCACTCGGCCACGGCGTCCGTCAACACGAAGGTGCGCAGGTCACGCTGCGCGGCATCGCGAACGGTGGTCTCGACGCAGCAGTTGGTGGTCACACCGCACACGACGACTTCGCGCACGCCGAGACCCGACAGATACGACTCCAGCGGCGTGCCGAAGAACGCACTCGGTCGGTTCTTGTCGACCACGTAGTCGGTTGCCTGCGGCTCGAGCTCCGGCACGACGGCCTGATCCCAGCTGCCCGCAATCAGGGCTCCCACTGCCGACAGCATCGGGAATTTTTCCCGCAGCATGAACCCCCCATCGCCGAAGTCCGAGCGATAGGTGTACCGGGTGAAGATCACAGGAACGCCGGCGCCGCGCGCGGCCTTGACCGCGCGGACGCAGGGTTCAAGGGCTGGCGTCAGCACGCCGGCGGGAAAGCCGGCCTTCACGCATGAGCCCGCGGGATCGAGAAAGCCGTTCTGCATGTCCACGACGATCAATGCCGACGCCTTGGCGTCCGGAACAGGCCCATCGCTCATTCGACACTCTCCGTTTGCGAAAGTCACCGCGACCCGCTGACGCCCACGCTGTGCGTGAACGTCAACGAGTCGCGGCCTTGCTCTTTACCAGTTGTAGCCGAACTCGATGCCGAAACTGCGGGGCTGTGCGCGCCACATCGCATCGACCAATCCCGGCAGAATCGGAATCACTTCTGTGTTGTATTCCTTGTCGGTCAGGTTGCGGCTCCAGATCGCCACGCTCCAGGTGTCCGACTCGAGCGCGAAGCGCGCGTTGACGAGACCGTACGGCGAACGGGCAGAGCCTTCCGTGTTGGCCCAGTCCCAGTACGTCTTGCCGGTGTAGGTGTAATCCAGACGCGCCACACCAGCCAGGCTGTCGCTGACCTGCCACTTGTAGGTGCCGGCGGCGGAACCCGTGACCTTCGGAACCTGCGGGCGCGAACCACCCACGTTGGACGGGGCGCCGGTGAACTCGTTGATCTCGGTATCCGTGTAGCCCACCGCGACCTGCAGCGTCAGCGCACTCGTGACGGCGGCTGTGATATCCGCCTCGATGCCCTTCATGTCGATCTGGTCAGCCGTGGAAATGGCCAGCAGCGTCGCTTCCGGGCGGAACTCGAGCAACTGCGCATTCGAGGTGTCGGAGAAGAACGCCGCCACGCCGAACCGCGCGCGGCGATCCCAGAACTCGGACTTCAGGCCGACTTCGTAGGTCTTCGCCTCTTCGTCGCCGAAGATGTCCCGCACGGTGGTGTTCGGGTTGAAGACCTGCAGCAGTGCACGCGTGCCGAACGGATTGAAACCGCCGGTCTTGAAGCCGACGGCGTAGGACGCATAACCAGACATGCTGTCGGAGAAGTTGTAGCGCAACGAAACCTTCGGCTGCCACTTGCTGAACGTGGCCTCGCGAACGGCGCCAGGGCGACGAACGAACGTCGGCGTCGGGATATTCTGGCGCAGCGTGGAGTCGCAGAACACCGCACCGGAGACGATGATCTCGCCGGGCGCCGCCGCATTGCAGCCGACGAAGTTCTGCTGCTCTTTCTCGTCCCTGTCGTAGCGCGCACCCACGCTCAGCTCGAGATCATCGGTGAACGAATAGAACAGGTTCGCGAAGCCGGCGATCGCGCTGTTCGACTGCTCACCGGCCGTCCAGCCCGTCGTCTGGTTCAACGACCCGCGAGGATTCGGCGCGCGGCGCAGATTGACGCCGTTGTTGTCGAGCGCGGACATGGTCTCGATCAGCGGGTCGTACTTGATGTACTGGGCGCCCAGCACGTAGCGGAGCTTGCGATCCTGCGGCGAGCTGAAGCGGATTTCCTGCTGCAGGAACTCGTCTTCACGATACGTCGACTGGGTTTCGCCACCGGGCGGCAGCGCCGTCGCGCCTACCGGAAAGCCGCCGCGGAAGCGGTACGGGAAGGAATCGCCGCCGAAGAAGTCGCGCGACTTCTCGAAGCTCGTCACCGACGTAAAGGTGCCGACCGACGCTTCGTAGTCGACCTTGAGCGACACGCCAATGCGATAGTTGTCGGCGAAGCCCGGGATGTTCGCTTCGTAGGGAATCGAGGTGTTGTCACCATCGACGGCCGTGGCGTTCGGAAACAGGCCGTACACGTTGGCGAGGAAACCGCCGGCCGGCGAGAAGCCGTCGGTCAGCAGCGCGTTCCACCCCAGGGCGCCGCCGGTCATTTCCTGCCAGCGTGCCTTGAAGTCGACCTTCAACGCATCGGTCGGCTTCCACAGCAACCGACCGGACACTGTGGTCTCGTTGAAGCGGTGTGGCTCTTCGCCGGTGAACACGTTCTCATAGAACCCATTCGTGCGGCGCGACGATACGCCGGCGCGAAACGCGAGCGTGTCGCTCAGGGGCCCGGAAACCGTGGCCGACCCGGTCATGCCGCCGCCGTTGCCGACACCGGCCTTGAGCTCGCCTTCCAGGGTCTCGAAGTTCGGATCGCGCGTGCGGATGACGATGGCACCGCCCAGCGCGTTGCGACCGTAGAGGGATCCCTGCGGACCCTTCAGCACTTCGATGGCCTGCAGCGCGTAGAGCTCCTGGTTGATCGTGTTCTGGCCCAGCTGCTGCACGCCGTCGATGACCAGCGCAGTGGAGGTATCGCCCTCGCGCACCTGGGTGTTGCCGCGGATCGTGACGAACAACTCGCCGGGGCTGCTCGACTGCACGAACGTGACGTTCGGCGACATGGCGAGGAAGTCACCGGGGCGCGTGACGTTGGCATCACGCAGGGCCTCGGAGTCGAAGACATCGACCGCGACCGCGGCCTTGATCAGCGACTCTTCGCGGCGCTGGCCAGTGATGATGACCTCTGCGAGTTCCATCTCGGAACCTGCCTGCGCGGCCGGCTCGGCTGCGCCGGCAGCGGCACAACACAATGCAGCCGCGGTTACGCCGGCAGCTCGCTGCAAAAATCTCGACAGACGCATATTCAACACTCCCCTATGAACGACCCTGAATGGAAACACGAAACACCCTGAGGAACAAAATCCGAAACTACAGAAACTGATCACCGCCATTCGGACTGATGCACTGACCGTGAAAGTGACGGCCTTCTTCGCCGGCCAGAAACACATAGCTCGGTACGATGTCGTCGATCTCGGCGAGCCTGCCGAGCGGGATCGCCCGCCGGATCTGCTCGAGCAGTTCGTCAGGCACATCCGCGAGCATCGGCGTGCGCGTGGCGCCTGGAGCCACGCAGTTGACCGTGATCCCGCTCGAGCCGACCTCGAGCGCGACGGAACGCGTGAACGACACGATCGCGCCTTTGGCCGCCGTGTAGTGGCTGAACCCGGGCGCGCCCTTGTACGCGAGCTGCGATGCCGTGCTGATGATGCGACCCGAGCCTTGCTTGTACATCAGCGGCAGGACACGCCGCGTCATCAGGAACGTGCCGCGCAGATGCACGCCGAGCACGCGATCCCAATCCGCCGGGCGAATGTCCTGCACCGGCGCGGCCAGCGCAATTCCAGCGTTATTCACGAGGATATCGATGCGTCCGAAGGCCGCGAGCGCAGCGTCGACGAGTGCGTCGACATCGGCCTCCGAACTCACATCCGCAACGCAGGCGATGGCGCGCCCTCCCGCTGCTTCGATCTGCTCGCGCACTGCGGCGGCGTCAGCCGCTTGGGCGTCGGTCGGGTAATTGATGACGACAGCTGCGCCCTCGCGGGCAAACGCCAGCGCAACACCACGGCCAATGCCGGAGCTGCTGCCCGTGATGATCGCAACCTTGTTGGCGAGCTTCATGCCTGTTCGTACTACGCTGTTCTTGTTTCCCGCGCGAACGATCGTGTCATACGAATCGTTCATGCGGGTCGCTTCATCACGATTGACCAATCGTGTATACATGCCGCGTGCGCCATCTATGTCACACGGTTGTCGTCTCGTCAACGCGGTGGCATGCCCACATACTGCTCCGCACCATGCCGGGGCGCTCGTGCGCGAGCCGCCTCAAATGCGTGCAGCACCGATTCGCGCGCATTGAATGCCCGCGTTGATTTCACCAGGAGAGAACATGTCGACCGGAAGAACAGTGAAGCTTGCCGCAGCGCACATCGCGCCGGTGTTCATGGACTCGATGGCCACGGCCGAGAAGGCATGCCAATGGATCGAACGCGCGGCGGATGAACGCGTCGATCTGCTGGTGTTTCCTGAAGTTTTTTTGCCGGGATTCCCTTACTGGATCAACTTGTATCCGCCGCTGGTGCAGGCAGGCCTGAACCGCGTCTACCAGGACGAATCGGTCGAAGTGCCCGGCGCCGCCGTCACGGCCCTGCAGGATGCCGCGCGCCGCTGCGGCGTGGCCGTCGTCATGGGCGCGAGCGAGCGGCACTTCAGCGGCCGCACCTGCTACAACTCCAGCATCGTCATCGACGCGGACGGCAGCCTGCTCGGCGTGCACCGCAAACTGAAGCCCACCTATGCCGAGCGCTACATCTGGGGCCAGGGCGATGGTTCGACGCTCGGCGTCTACGCGTCGAAAGCGGGCCGCGTCGGCGCGATGGCGTGCTGGGAGCACACCATGAACCTCGCGCGACAGGCGCTGATCGAGCAGCGCGAGGAAATCCACGCGGCGCTGTGGCCGGGGCTGTCGACGCTGGCCGGCTTCGACCAGGTCGCGAACCTGCAGATCGAAGCGATGATGCGCA
>JBIITU010000180.1:0-6728 GCA_044340335.1 Steroidobacteraceae bacterium | reverse complement strand
CGGTCTGCAGCGTCGGTCGCATTGACAATGCGCGCGGGCCTGTGATGACATTGCGCGCTCATGATTACCGCACCGGCCAGCCAGTCGCTTCGACTTGCCCTGCTCCTTCTTGGATGCAGCCGGTGCGGGCTGCTCGCCTGACGCGCTAGCGCGAACGGGAGCAGGACACCAGAACCCCGCACCGGCCACCAAGCCGATGCGGGGTTTTTTGTTTCAGCACCATGGGAGTGACCGATGAAGATCTACGGCAAGAAAGACGTCAACAAGAAGGCGCTCGCGAAAGCGCGCATCTGCGTGCTCGGCTATGGCAGCCAGGGCCGCGCCCATGCGCTGAACCTGAAGGACAGCGGCTATGACGTCGTCATCGGTGTCCGCAAGGGCAACAGCTGGAACAAGGCGAAGAAGGACGGCCTCGCCGTCGCGGAGCCGGTCGACGCCGTCAAGGGTGCCGATCTCGTCGCGATGCTCGTGCCCGATCTCGCCCAGAAAGCCACCTATGGCGAGGTCCTGCCGAACCTGAAGAAGGGCGCGACGCTGCTGTTCGCGCATGGCTTCAACATCCACTTCAAGCAGATCAAGCCGCGCAAGGACCTCGACGTCGTGCTGATCGCGCCGAAGGGCCCGGGCGACCTCGTCCGGCGTCAGTACCAGCAGGGTCGCGGCGTGCCCTGCCTGATCGCCGTGTTCCAGGACGCCAGCAAGTCCGCCTTCGCCAAGGCGCTGTCGTATGCCGATGGCATCGGCGGTACCCGCGGCGGCGTGCTGACCACCACCTTCGGCGAAGAGACCGAGACCGACCTGTTCGGCGAACAGGCCGTGCTGTGCGGCGGCGCCACCGAACTCGTCGTCAAGGGCTTCGAAACGCTGGTCGAAGCCGGCTACCAGCCGGAAGTCGCCTACTACGAGTGCCTGCACGAACTGAAGCTGATCGTCGACCTGCTGCACGAGGGCGGCATCGCCAAGATGCACCAGTTCATCAGCGAGACCGCGAAGTACGGCGACCTGACGCGTGGCCCGCGGGTCGTGAACCGCAACACGAAGAAGGAAATGAAAAAGATCCTCGCCGAGATCCAGCAGGGCAAGTTCGCCCGGCAGTGGATCAACGAGAACGCTTCCGGTCGCAAGAAGTACAACAAGCTGCTGAAGGCCGACCTCAAGCACCCGATCGAGAAGGTGGGCGCCAAGCTGCGCGCCCGCATGCCCTGGCTGGAGCAGTCGCGCTAAGGAGTATCCGAGATGGCACCGAATCCCGACAGAGTCCTGATCTTCGACACGACGCTGCGCGATGGCGAACAGTCGCCGGGCTGCAGCATGACCCGACCGGAGAAGCTACGCGTCGCCCGCGCGCTTGCCGATCTCGGCGTCGACGTGATCGAAGCGGGATTCCCCGCCGCCTCGCGCGGCGACTGGGAAGCGGTGAACGGCGTGGCGCGCGAGATCCAGGGACCGATCATCTGCGGTCTCGCGCGCTGCAACCGCGACGACATCGAACTCGCGGCCAAGGCGCTGCGTGATGCGCAGAAACACCGTATCCACGTGTTCCTCGCGACCAGCGCCATCCATCGGCAGTACAAGCTCAACATGGCGCAGGAGGAGATCATCCGCGCCGCCGTCGAGGGCGTGAAAATCGCGCGCGAGTTCTGCGACGACGTCGAATTCTCGCCGGAAGACGCCTCGCGCACCGAGCTCGAGTTCCTCGCGCAGGTCGTCGAGGCGGTCATCGAAGCCGGCGCGACCACGGTCAACATTCCGGATACCGTCGGCTACACCGTGCCGCACGAGTTCTCCGAGCTGTTCCGCTACCTGCGCAAGAACGTCCGCGGCATCGAGAATGTCACGCTGTCGGTGCACTGCCACGACGACCTCGGCATGGCGGTCGCGAACAGCATCATGGCCGTGGTCAACGGGGCCCGGCAGGTCGAGTGCACGATCAACGGCATCGGCGAGCGCGCCGGCAACTGCTCGCTCGAGGAAGTCGTCATGGCGCTGAAAACGCGCGAAACGTTCTTCAATGCGCGCACCGGCATCCAGACCAACCGTCTCTATCCGACCGCGCGCCTGGTGTCGTCGATCACGGGCATGCCGATCCCGCGCAACAAGGCGATCGTCGGCGAGAACGCCTTCGCGCACGAGTCCGGCATCCACCAGCACGGCATGCTGAAGCACCACAGCACCTACGAGATCATGCGCCCCGACGACGTCGGCCTCGCCCGCTCGAGCCTGGTGCTCGGCAAGCACAGCGGCCGCCATGCGTTCCGCGAGCGGGTCAAGGAACTCGGTTTCGAGCTCGATGACGTCGAGTTCAACCGCGTGTTCACGGAATTCAAGGCGCTCGCCGACAAGAAGAAGGAACTGTTCGACGGTGACATCGAGGCGTTGGTGCTGCGGGCCGAAGGCTCGGCAGCGGGCCCCTGGAGCCTCGAATCGCTGCGCACCGAATCCGAGTCGCAACGTGGCGCGAGTGCGCACATCGTGATGCGGCACGCCGACGGGCGCAGCGTCGAGCGTTCGACGACGGGCGACGGCCCGGTCGACGCGACCTTCAAGGCCATGGAAGAAGCGACGGATGTCCACGTGGTGCTGCGCAAGTTCGAGCTGCGCAGCGTGTCCGAAGGCGAGGACGCCCAGGGCGAAGCCATCGTCTACGTCGATTTCAACGGTCGCAGCTATCGTGGCTCGAGTGTCAGCACCGACATCGTCGAGTCCAGCGCCCGCGCATTTCTGGAAGTCATCAACCGCATCGAGCTCGCGCAGAAATCCGGCGCAGCCCGCAACCAGGAGGAAGGAGGCGGCGCCACGCGCGTCGCCCAGGCAGCCGTATGACGACGCCCCGCACGATGTTCGAAAAGGTCTGGTCGGCCCACGAAGTGGTGCCGCAGACCGCTGACACCCCCGCCATCATCTTCATCGACCTGCACCTGACCCACGAGGTCACGTCGCCGCAGTCGTTCACCACGCTGCGCGAGCGTGGCATCAAGGTGCGGCGGCCAGACCTCACGCTCGCGACGATGGATCACGCGACGCCGACGCGCACCGAGCAGGTGTTCGGCGGCGCGCCGATCACGATCGACTCCGCCGCGAAGCAGATCCGCCAGCTCGAGAGCAACTGCGCCGAGTTCGGCGTCGAGTTGCTGGGCCTGCAGCATGACCTGCGCGGCATCGTGCACATCATCGGCCCGGAACTGGGTCTGACCCAGCCTGGCAAGACCATCGTCTGTGGCGACAGCCACACCAGCACGCATGGTGCGTTCGGCGCCCTCGCCTTCGGGATCGGCAGCACGGAGGTCGGCTACGTGCTGGCGACGCAATGCCTGCTGCAGAAAAAGCCGAAGACCCTCGCCATCGAGATCGCGAACCGGCTGCCGGCCGGCGTGACCGCCAAGGACCTGATCCTGGCGATCATCGGCAAGATCGGCGTGTCGGGCGGCACCGGCCACGTCATCGAGTATCGCGGTGAAGCGATCCGCGCGATGTCGATGGAGGAGCGCATGACGGTCTGCAACATGACCATCGAGGGCGGCGCACGTGCCGGCATGATCGCGCCTGACGAAACCACGTTCGCCTACCTGAAGAACACCCCGCGCGTCCCCAAGGGCGCAGCGTGGGAGGCTGCAGTCGAGCGCTGGCGCCAGCTGCCGACGGATGCCGGCGCGAGCTTCGACCGCACGGTCGACATCGACGCGGCCAAGCTCGAGCCGATGATCACATACGGCACGAACCCGGGCATGGTCGTGCCGATCTCGCAGAACATCCCGGACCGCAGCGGCGATCCGGTGTTCGACGCGGCCATGAAGTACATGGGCTTGCGGGCTGGCGAGCCGATCCAGAACGCGCCGGTCAATGTCGTGTTCGTCGGCAGCTGCACCAATGGGCGCCTGTCGGACCTGCGCGCCGCGGCGCAGATGCTGAAGGGACACAAGGTCGCCAAGGGCGTGCACATGCTGGTCGTGCCGGGCTCGCAAGCGGTCAAGCGTGCCGCCGAAGCCGAAGGCCTGCACGAGGTGTTCCGCGCGGCCGGTGCGGAATGGCGCGAATCGGGCTGCTCGATGTGCCTCGGCATGAACGGCGACACCGTGCCCAAGGGCGAATACTCGGTCAGCACCAGCAACCGCAACTTCGAAGGCCGCCAGGGTGTCGGCGCACGCACGCTGCTCGCGAGCCCGGAGACGGCTGCGGCGTCCGCGATCCGCGGCCGCGTCACTGATCCGCGCACTCTCCTGAACGGCTGATATCCCGAGCACTGCCCCCCGAGCATCGACATGGAACCCATCAAAATCATCCGCTCCCGCACGGTCGTGATGCCGTCGACCAACATCGACACGGACCAGATCATCCCGGGTCGCTTCCTGACCACGACCACCAAGCTCGGTCTCGGCAAGGAACTGTTCGCCGACTGGCGCTACCGCCCTGATGGCACCGCGAATCCGGACTTCATCCTGAACAAGCCGGAAGCGCAGGGCTGCGAGATTCTCGTCGCCGGCCGCAATGTCGGTTGCGGTTCGTCGCGTGAGCATGCGCCGTGGGCACTGCTGGATTTCGGCTTCAAGGCTGTTGTGAGCACCGAGATCGCAGACATCTTCCGCAACAACTCGCTGAAGAATGGCCTGCTGCCGGTCATCGTCGACGACGCGACGCACGCCTGGCTGATCGCGAACCCCGGTGCCGAGGTCACGATCGATCTCGAGAAGTCGGCGCTGACGCTGCCCGACGGGCGCAGCGTAACGTTCCCGATCGACGGTTTCGCACGGTACTGCCTGCTGAATGGCGTCGATGAGCTCGGCTTCCTGCTGTCGAAGCAGGCCGAGATCGCGGCGTACGAAGCCCGGCACCGCTGAGCGTCACAGCAATGCAAGCGACGATCGCCGTGCTTGGCGGGGAC
Source organism: Steroidobacteraceae bacterium (assembly GCA_044340335.1). Taxonomy (GTDB): domain Bacteria; phylum Pseudomonadota; class Gammaproteobacteria; order Steroidobacterales; family Steroidobacteraceae; genus UBA964. The sequence goes on along the minus strand of JBIITU010000180.1, from coordinate 1,849 downwards.
GGCATCGGTCCGGAGGTTACTGCCGAGGCCGTGCGCGTGCTGGAGCGGGTTGCCGGCTTGTTCGGCCACCAGTTCGATCTGCGCCCCGCCCTGTTCGGCGGTGCAGCCATCGATGCACATGGCGACGGCCTGCCCGACAGCACCCTGCAGCTGTGCCTCGCCAGCGACGGCGTGCTGCTGGGCGCGATCGGCGGCCCGCGCTGGGGCCCGACCGCGCCGGTGCGCCCCGAACCCGCCCTGCTGCGGCTGCGCCGCGAGCTTGGCGTCTACGCCAACCTCAGGCCGATCCGGATCATCGAGGCGCTGCGTGGCGCGTCGGTGCTGCGCAGCGAGATCCTCGACGGCGTCGACCTGATCTTCGTTCGCGAGCTGACCGGCGGCATCTATTTCGGCGCGAAGTCGCGCATCGGCGACCGGGCCGTCGATGAGTGCGCCTACACCGTCCGCGAGGTCGAAAGGATCACCCGCGTCGCGGGTCGAATCGCCATGCAGCGTCGCCGCCGCATCACGCAGATCGACAAGTCGAACGTGCTCGAGACCTCAAGACTGTGGCGCGAGGTGTCGGAGCGCGTGATCCGCGCCGAGTTCCCCGAGGTTGCGATCGAGCACATGCTGGTCGACGCCGCGGCCATGCACCTGATCAAGCGGCCGCGCGACTTCGACGTGCTGCTGACCGAGAACCTGTTCGGCGATGTGCTGACCGATGAAGCGGCAATGCTGGCCGGTTCGCTGGGCGTACTGCCGTCGGCGGCCATCGGCGATGGCCGGCGCGGTCTGTACGAACCGATACATGGTTCGGCCCCCGACATTGCTGGCCAGGGGATTGCAAACCCGGTTGGCACGATCCTCTCGGCCGCGCTGCTGCTGCGCCATTCCCTCGGACTGGAAGCCGAGGCCGCTGCGGTCGAGCGGGCCGTGATTTCGGCCATCGATGCCGGGGCACGCACCGCGGATATCGCGACCGCGGGCGAACACCGGCTATCGACTCGGGAGATGGGCGACGCGGTGCTCGCGCAGCTCGCGCGCTGATCGACCGGCGGTTCGCTGGCGTCAGACCCGGCGCAGCCAGCCGTGGCGATCTTCGGCCTCGCCCTGCTGGATCGCGACCAGCGCATTCCTGAGGCGCTTCGTGTGCACGCCGACCTGGCCGTCACCGACGCGGTGCTCGACGCCGTCGCGCACCAGGGTGCCGACGCCCGCGAGCACTGCGGCCGTGCCTGACAGCGCCGCCTCGCCGGTGCGCACCCAGTCGAGCATCTCGGGGACGCGGAACACGCGCTCGTCGACCGTGTAGCCCAGATCCCGCGCCAGCGTCAGCAGCGAATCGCGCGTGACGCCATGGAGGAAGCTGCTGTCGAGGCTGCGGGTCAGCACGCGCGCCTCGCCCAGCAGCAGGAAATTCGCGGCGCCGGTTTCCTGGACCTCGCCGCCCGGACAGAACAGCACCTGGTCGACGCCGAACGCCTTGCGCGCCGCCAGCGTCGGGCCCATCGCCGCCGCGTAATTGCCCCCCGTCTTGACCACGCCGAGGTGCGGTGCGCAGCGTTGGGCGTGCTCCTCGACCAGGATCTTCAGCGGCTTCATGCCGCCCGCGAAGTAGTCCCACACCGGGCTCGCCAGCACCGTCAGGCAGGCTTCCGTGGAAGGTGTGGCCGCCGCACCGATGTTCGGCATGGTCCCGAACAGCAGCGGTCGCAGGTACAGCGCGCCCGGCGCCGCCGGCACTTCGGTACGCACCGCATCGATCAGCGACAGCACCATGTCGGTCAACTGGGCGGCATCGGGTTCGGGCAGGATCAGCGCGCGCGCGCTCTGCTGCATGCGGGCCACGTGACGGTCCATGCGGAAC
>JBIITU010000179.1:0-6729 GCA_044340335.1 Steroidobacteraceae bacterium | reverse complement strand
CCTGCTGCCAGGGCAACGTGGCCTGCAGTGCGTCGAACAGGCGCACCGCTGCCGCGCGCGGGAATGCGTCCGGCCACCAGCGCAGCTGGCCGTCACGCAACGGCAGACTCTGTTCGGTGTCCGACACGCCGGCGATGATGCACCAACGCGGCGCAACGGCGCTGGCCTCCTGCACCGTTGTCGCCCGATGCTGCCGCCCGCGCGTGAATCTCGCTACGATGCTGCCATGAGTTCGCGCCCTTACGACGAGATGCAGCAGGCCGGTGGCGCAGCACGCGACCATTGCCGGCCGTATCACGAATGGCTCGCGGCGCAGCCGGGCGAGCGCATCGCGCAGAAGCGCGCCGAGGCCGATGCGTTGTTTCACCGCCTGGGCATCACGTTCGCGGTCTATGGCGAGAACGAGGGCACGGAGCGGCTGATCCCGTTCGACCTCGTGCCGCGCATCGTGCAGGCGCAGGAATGGCGCGAACTCGAGGCGGGCCTGAAGCAGCGCGTGCGCGCGCTGAATGCCTTCCTCGCGGACATCTACCACGGCCAGGAGATCCTGCGCGCCGGTCGCGTGCCTGCCGAGCCCGTGCTGTGCAATGCGCAGTACCGCCCCGAAATGCAGGGCATCGATGTGCCGGGCGGGATCTACGCGCACATCGCCGGTATCGACATCGTGCGGGCCGACGACGGCCGCTTCTACGTGCTGGAGGACAACCTGCGCGTGCCCTCCGGTGTTTCCTACATGCTCGAGAACCGCAAGATGATGATGCGGCTGTTCCCGGAGCTGTTCGCGCTGCACGCGGTGGAGCCGGTCGAGCACTATCCGGACGTGCTGCTCGAGAACCTGCGCAGCGTCGCGCCGGCGGGCATCACCGATCCGACCGTCGTGCTGCTGACGCCCGGCGCCTACAACAGCGCCTACTTCGAGCACGCCTTCCTCGCGCAGCAGATGGGCATCGAGCTGGTCGAAGGCCAGGACCTGTTCGTCCGCGACGAAGTGGTTTACATGCGCACGACACGCGGCCCGCAGCGCGTCGACGTGATCTACCGCCGCATCGACGACGACTTCCTCGATCCGCTCGCGTTCCGGCCCGATTCGCGCCTCGGCGTGCCCGGCCTGCTGACGGCCTATCGCGCCGGCCGCGTGACGATCTGCAACGCGATCGGCACGGGCATCGCCGACGACAAGTCGATCTATCCTTATGTGCCCGAGATGATCCGCTTCTATCTCGGCGAGGAGCCCAGGCTCGCCAACGTGCCGACCTGGATCCTGCGCGACCCGGCCGACCGCGAACATGTGCTGGCGCACCTGCCGGACCTCGTCGTCAAGGAAGTGCACGGCGCCGGTGGCTACGGCATGCTGATCGGCCCGGCCGCGACGCGCGCCGAGATCGAGGCCTTCCGCGAACGCATCGTCGCGCACCCCGAGCGCTACATCGCGCAGCCGACGCTCGCGCTGTCGACCTCGCCGACGTTCGTCGACAGCGGCCTCGCGCCGCGCCACATCGACCTGCGGCCCTTCGTGCTGTCGGGCCGCGACATCACGATCGTGCCCGGCGGACTGACGCGCGTCGCGCTGCGCGAGGGCTCGCTGGTCGTCAATTCGTCGCAGGGCGGCGGCACCAAGGACACCTGGGTGCTCGGAGCCTGAGCCATGCTGAGCCGCACCGCAGACCACCTGTACTGGATGTCGCGCTACAACGAGCGCGCCGAGAACCTCGCGCGACTGCTCGATGCGCACTACCGCCTGTCGCTGCTGCCGCGCCCGCCCGAGGCGGTGCGCCAGGGTTGGGCCGCGACGCTGACCTCGCTCGGCATGATGGGCGCCTATCGCGAGCGCCATGGCGACGTGTCCGCGGCGCTGGCGACGCGCTTCCTGGCCTTCGACCGCGAGCACCCGGGCAGCATCCTCTCCTGCCTGCGCACGGCGCGTGAGAACGCGCGCGCGGTGCGCGGCACGCTGCCCTCCGAGGCCTGGGAGACCATCAACTCGACCTGGCTCGAAGCGCGGGCCTACGGCCGCGGCGCGGAGCCGCCGCCGATCGGCGAGTTCGTCGAGTGGGTCAAGTACCGCGCGCACCTGACCCGCGGCGTGCTGGTCGGCACGATGCTGCGCGACGAGGCGTACTCGTTCTCGCGCATCGGCACGTTCATCGAGCGCGCCGACGCCACGACCCGGATCCTCGAATCGCGCTGGCGCGATGCCGGACTCGCCAGCGAGCGCACCGGCGCCGAGGCGTCGGAATGGGCGGTGCTGCTGCGCGCGCTGTCCGCGTTCGAGGTGTATCGCAAGGTCTATCGCGACAACGTCACGCCGACGCAGGTCACCGAGCTGCTGCTGCTGAACGACAGCATGCCCAGCAGCGTGCACCGCTGCCTCGCCGATCTTTACGACAATCTGCGCACGGTCCGCAATTCGCAGTCGGCGGAGACCGAGCGGCGCGCCGGCGAACTGCATGCGCAACTGCGCTTCGGCCGGCTGGAGGAAATCTGCGCCGACGGCGTCGCCGTGTTCCTCGATCGCTGCCAGCGCCGTCTCAACGAACTCGCTGCCGGAATCGCGCGCGACTTCCTCGTGCCCGGCGCCTGAGCGCCGCTGCGGATACCCACCATCATGCCGCTGCACATCCGCCACGAGACGATCTATCGCTATGAGGAGCCGGTGCGCCAGAGCGTGCAGACCTTGAAGCTGACCCCGCGTCGCGAGGAGCGCCAGCGCACCCAGCAGTGGACGCTGCTGACGCCGGGCCGCCGCAGCGAACAGATCGACGCCTGGGGGAACATCACGCAGCTGCTGACCATAGACGAGCCGCACGACGAGATCCGTATCGTCGTCAGTGGCGTCGTCGACATCGACACCGGTCCGATGGCGCGCGAACGCGGCTCGCTGTCGCCACTGGTGCTGCGCGCGGCGACGCCGCTGACGAGCCCCGACACCGCCATCATCGCGCTGGCGGATCGCGCGTTGGCGCAGGCCACGGCGCCCGGCGCCAACTCGATGGTGGACCCGGAGGCACTGCTCGCGCTGGCCGGCGAAGTCTGCGAAGCGGTGCACTACCGGCCCGGCACCACGACGGTCGCCGACACGGCGATCACCGCGCTGGCGCGCGGCGAAGGCGTCTGCCAGGACCAGGCACACGTGTTTCTGGCTGCCTGCCGGGCGGTCGGGCTCGCGGCGCGCTATGTCAGCGGCTACCTGCATGCAGGCTCGGAACGCGACATCGCCAGCCATGCCTGGGTCGATGTCTGGATGGGCGACGAGGCCGGCTGGCTCGGCTTGGACATCACGCACCGGCGTGCGGTCGATGCTCGCTATTGCCGCCTCGCAGTCGGGCGCGACTACCACGATGCGGCCCCGGTGCGCGGCGTGCGGCGCGGCGGCGGCGCCGAGACGCTCGAAGTCCGCGTGCACGTCGGTGACAGCGCGCAGTAATATTGCCGGATGACTTACTGCGTCGCCATGCTGCTCGACACGGGCCTGGTTTTCCTGGCTGACTCCCGCACCAATGCCGGCGTCGACCAGATCAGCACCTTTCGCAAGACCTCGGTTTTCGAGCGCTCCGGTGAACGGGTGCTGGTGTTGCAGACTTCGGGCAATCTCGCGATTGCCCAGTCGGTCACGAGCATCCTGCGCGAACGCATCGCCGAGGACGGCGACACGCCGCACCTGATGAATGTGCCCAACCTGTTCGAGGCGGCCCGCTGCGTCGGCGACGCGCTGCGCGAAGTGCACCGGCGCGACGCAACCGCGCTGCGCGACTTCGGCTTCGAATTCAACTCGGCGCTGACGCTGGGCGGCCAGATCCGCGGCGAGCCACCGCGGCTGTTCTCGATCTATGCGGCGGGCAACTTCATCGAGGCGACGCCCGACACCACTTATTTCCAGATCGGCGAGTCGAAGTATGGCAAGCCGATCATCGACCGCGTGATCCGCCGCAGCAGCAGCCTCAACGAGGCCACGAAATGCGCGCTGGTGTCGATGGATTCGACCATCCGTTCGAATCTGTCGGTCGGGCCGCCGCTCGATCTCGTGGTGTTGCGCCGCGACCAGTTCGCGGTTGCCCGCCACATGAGCATCGACGGTGACAACCCCTACTTCCAGAGCATCCGCGGCGCCTGGGGCGAGGCCCTGCGCCATGCGTTCACGGCCTTGCCGGATCCCGACTGGCTGACGACGCCGCGTGCTGGCGGCTGACCCGCCGGCTCACGGCGGCGCCCGACGATTTTCCCAGGTTCCAGCGAGGGGGTGCCAGTTCCCGGGTTCGGCGTCGGGCGCCGCTGAGGTTCTTTGCGCCGCGGCAGTGTGGTCGGCGCAGGTGACAAGTTACGGCGCCCCACCGATCGCGACAAACGACCAGATTTCACGTCAGGGATGAGCGCGGGTGTTCTGGCGGAACTCGCGGATCGCCCAGTCGCGCACCAGCCGGATGGCCTCGCGCGTGGCATCGCCGTGGCGGCAGATCAGGTAGTAGCGCTCGCGCGTCAGCACATCGGGAGCATCGAGCCGCACCAGCGAACCCGACGCGAACCACGATTCGCTGACGACGGTCGGCACGAGCGCGATGCCCACGCCGCGCTCCGCGGCCCGCGTCACGGCGAACATGTTGTCGATCGCGACGACATTGCGCAGCGGCGGCGGCGCGAGTCCGGCAAGCAGCGCCCACTGGTCCCAGACCGCCGGCAGATAGCGGTGCACGAAGACCGGGACTTCGGCCAGCGCATCGCGACCCAGCGTCGCGAAGCGCGCCAGCGTCGCGGGCGAACAGGCCGCGACGAGTCGCAGTTCGAACAGTTCGTCGCACAGCACGCCGGTCGGTGGCGCTTCCGTGATCAGCACCGACAGATCAGCCGTTGCGGAATGCTCACGCGGCATCGGGTCCTGCGTGTCGATCTGGATGTCGAGACTGCCGTGCTCGCGGTACAGCGAGCCCAGCCGCGGGATGAACAGCTCGCTGGCGAAGAACGGCGGCAGCGCGACGTGCACGGCCTCGCGATCGCGGGCCGGCGCGAGGCGGGCGAGCACGTCCTCGATCGACAGCAGCAACGGCTCGACCTCATCGAGCAGCGTCTGGCCAGCGGTCGTCAGTTCGAGTGCGCGCGTGCGACGCGCGAACAACTGCAGGCCGAGCTGTTCCTCGAGCTCACGGATCTGGTGGCTGATCGCCGACGGCGTCAGATGCAGCGACTGCGCCGCCGCCTTGAAGCTCAGGCAACGCGCACAAACGCAGAATATGCGCAGGTGGCGCAGCAGTGACGAGCGGGCCAGGCGCATGACAAACAGGCAACAGCAAGTTCCATGCCTCCAGCTTTGCGGCCAGCCGGGGCTGCGCTCGGGCCGAATGCGTCGCGCGGCGGGCCGGCGTGGTGCAGCCTGCTGCGGCTGCGCCCGATCGTGGCGCTCTGCTATCGTCCGCGCCTCGCATGACGGACCACTCCTCCAGCCAGCCTGCCGCGACCGCGCGGCGCATCCGCAGCTTCGTCGTGCGCGCCGGACGCATGACCGAGGCGCAGCGGCTCGCGCTCGAGACCCTGTGGCCGAAGTACGGCCTCGACGCGCCCGCCGCCGGCGTCGGGCCGCTGGATCTGTCGCAGCGCTTCGGTCGCGATGCGCCGCGCACGCTCGAGATCGGCTTCGGCAATGGCGAGACGCTCGCCACGCTCGCGACGGCGCACCCGGAGCGCGACTACCTTGGCATCGAAGTGCATCGGCCGGGGGCCGGCCAGCTGCTGCGCCTCGCCGAGCAGGGCGCGCTGTCGAACCTGCGCGTGCTCTGTGACGACGCCGTCGAGGTGCTGCAGCACGGACTCGCGCCCGGCAGCCTCGACGAAGTGCTGATCCTGTTCGCCGACCCATGGCACAAGAAGCGCCACCACAAGCGGCGCCTGATCCAGCCGACGTTCGTCACGCTGCTGGCGAGCCGGCTGCGAGCGGGCGGCACGCTGCATCTCGCGACCGATTGGGAGCCGTATGCGCAGCAGATGCTGGACGTGCTGAACGCGAGTCCGGAGTTCGCCAACGAGTCTGCAGCGGGCGGCTTCGTGCCGCGCCCGGCGTGGCGCACGCCGACACGCTTCGAGCGCCGCGGCGAACGACTTGGCCACGGCGTCTGGGATCTGACCTACCGCCGCCGCCACGGCGTGTAGATGCCCTCGTTCAACTGGTGCCGAACGCGGCCCGCAGACCGTCGATGATGAACTGCACGGCGAGCGCGCCCAGCACGACGCCCAGCAGCCGGTTGGCAACGTTCGCGCCCGTCACGCCGAGCACGCGCATCAGGCGCTCCGAACCCAGCATGAACAGCAGCGAGATCAGGAGCACCAGCGCCGCGCCGGCCAGCAGGCCCGCGAACATCACGGGCTCGGCCGTCGGCGACACGGGACCAAACCACAGCAGGATGGTCGTCAGCGCGCCCGGCCCGGCCAGGAAGGGAAAGGCGAGCGGAAACACCGAAATGTCGTCGCGACGGCGCGTTTCCTCCTGCTCCGGCGTCGACGTGCGCGTGCCGGATTCGCGCGCGAACACCATCTCGAGTGCGACCAGGAACAGCAGCAGGCCGCCGAAGATGCGGAATGCGTCGATGCTGATGCCCATGACTTTCAGGAAGGCCGCGCCCGACAGCGCGAACAGCACGATGATCATGCCGGCGACGAGCACGGCCTTGATGGCCATGCGACGCCGGTACTCGGCCGATGCCCCCTGGGTCAGGCCGGCGAACAGCGGCACCAGCGACACCGGTT
>JBIITU010000178.1:0-6734 GCA_044340335.1 Steroidobacteraceae bacterium | reverse complement strand
CTGATGACCAGCCTGTGCACGGCCTTCGGCGCGATCCCGTTCCTGTTCGCGAGCGGCGCCGGTGCCGAGCAGCGCGAGCCGATCGGCGTCGTCGTGTTCTACGGTTCGCTCGTCTCGGTGTTGCTGACGTTGTTCGTCGTGCCCGCCGTGTATTCGCTGGTCGCGCGGCGCACCAAGCCGAAGGAGTTCACGACCCGGCTCGTCGACCGGATGCTGGGCAATGCTGGCCGCCCGGTGCCCGCGCCGGCCCCCGAGGCCTGATGCGCCGAGCGTCGCCGGCGCAGCTCGCGATGTCTGGCGTCTTCCCCGTTCGCTGCGTGCTCGCGCTGCTGCTTGCCGCTGCACCGATCCAAGCGCGAGCAGAGGTCGTGGGCGCGCAGTTCGCGTCGCGCACGATCGTGCAGGAGGGGGCCGCGTTCGGCAGCGCGGGGCCCTATGAACTGCTGCAAGGCAGAGTCCACTTCGAGATCGACCCGGACCTTGCCGGCAACGCCGTGATCGCCGATCTCGATCAGGTGCCACGCAACGCGGCAGGCCGGGTCGAGTTCGCGGCCGATCTCGCCATTCTCAAGCCGCTCGACGCGGCCAAGGCAAATGGCACGCTGCTGCTGGATGTCGTCAATCGCGGAAATCGCATGGCGCTTGGCACCTTCAATGGTGCCGTCGCGGACGATCTCGGTGATGGCTTCCTGCTGCGCCATGGCTTCACGGTCGTCTGGGTGGGCTGGCAGTTCGATGTGCCGCGGCAGCCCGGTGCGCTGCGGCTCGAGGTGCCCGAACCGGTGGCAGCGGGCCTCGGGTACGCAGCCGTACGCGATACAGTGGCGTGGTTCCGGCATGCCGCGACGGCGCCGTTGCAGCCGCAAAGAACCATCGCCTTCGGTTCGTCGCAGAGCGGCCGCTTCCTGCGTTCTTTCCTGTATCTCGGCTTCAACGCCGATGAACGAGGCCGCCAGGTGTTCGACGGCGTCATGCCGCACATCGCCGGCGCATCGCAACTGGATCTCAACCGGCGCGGTGCAACACCGATGAGCCTCGGTCAGTTCGACGCGACGCCGTTTCCGTTTGCCGATGTCGCGCTGTTCGATCCGGTGACGGGTGTTGTCGACGGACTGATCGACAATGCGCGTGCGCGCGCGTTCGTCCCGAAGATCTTCTACACCAACTCAGCGGTCGAGTACTGGGGGGGCGGCCGCTCGGCGGCCTTGCTGCATACGACGCCGGACGGCGCTCGCGATCTCGAACCATCGGAGCACACGCGCATCTACTTCCTCACGGGCACGCAGCACGTGCCGGCACGCTTCCCGCCCACGACACCGCGTGGTGGCAGCGCCGTGTCGAATCCAGCGAGCTACACGCCGGCGCTGCGGGCGCTGCTGCTTGCGATGGATGCGTGGATTCGCGACGACCAGGCACCGCCGCCGAGCCTGTATCCGCAGATCGCCGCGGGCACGCTGGTTCCCATGGCCGAGCTCGCGTTCCCCGCGCTGCCCGCGGTGGCTGCGCCGCGCATGCTCAGCAACGGTGTGCGTGCCGCCAATCCGCTGTTGCCAAAGGACGGCGGGGCAGGTGCAGCGCTGCCGCACCTGGTCCCGCAGACCGACGGCGATGGCAACGAACTCGGCGGCCTGCGAATGCCCCAGGTTGCGGTACCGCTTGCGACTTATACGGGCTGGCAGTATCGCGCTGCGCCCGCTGCCGGATTGCTGCCACTCGCGGGCGCCTGGTTTCCGTTCCCTGTCACGCCCGCCGCGGGCGCAGCGGTGGAGGACCCGCGCGCGTCGATTGTCACGCGCTACCCCTCCAGGGAACAGTATCTGGACCGCGTCCGGGACGCCGCTGACGCCCTGGTCGAGACGCGCTACCTGCTCGCCGACGACATCCCGACCGTGCTCGAGCACGCTGCCCAGCAGTGGGATCTGTTGACCCGCACGCCCTAGGGCCTGTTCACACTACGCGCGCTCAGCCCGCCAGCTGCTCGGCGAGCCCGCGCGCGGCGCGCTCGCCCGATTCCATCGCCGCTTCCATGCCGACCTCGAGCTGGCGCAGGTGCTCGCCGGCGAACCACAGCCGCTGGTGCGGCTTCGCCATCTCGCGCGTCCACTCGAACGCCCGGCCGGGCTGCAGCTGGTAACTGCAGCCCTGCGCGCCCGGTGCCTGCAACCACGAGTGCGCGCCGACGAACTCGAGCTTGCCGCGAGTCGAGGGGCGGATGCGTTCGATTTCGGCGATCGCAAAGCGGCCGCGCTCGGCGGGCGTCATGGCATCGAGCTTGAAGGCGTTGTCGCTGAAGGCCAGCGCGCTGATCAGGTGGCGCGAGCGATCGTTCTCGATCTGCTGGCGGATCAGGTTGAAGGCGCCGTCGGTCCACATCGACGCCTCGATGCCGTCCTGCTCCCAGTACGGCGCGCGCACGCGCAGCCACACCTGGCTCTGGTTGCCGTAGGGCATGCCACGGACGGCTTCGGCCTGCACGCCGCGCAGCCCGGGGCGGATGTCGATGCCGCGCAGCACCGAGAACGGCAGCGCCGCAATGGCGTAGCGCGCGCGGTAGCGCGTGCCGCCGGCGCAGCGCACGGTGACGCCACGCTTGTTCATGTCGATCGCGCGCACGCGCTGGCCGTAGCGCACGCGGTCGCCGAGGGTTGCCGCCATCGCGTCTGTGAGGCGCGATGTGCCGCCGACGACGTGCTGCGAGGTGATCCCGGCGCGCTCATACTGATCCAGGCCTTTAAGCGCCTCGGCGTCGAGCTTCTCCATGCCGATCTTGCCGCGCGTGGCTTCCATCATCATGCGCAGCACGGATAGCTTTTCCGGTGGGCGACCCTGCGATGTGTGGATGATCTGTCGCGCTGCGGGCGAGGCTCCCTGGCGCTCGAGCCACTCGGCCAGCGACAGGTCGTAGGCGCGCGCCTCCGGTTGCAGCCAGCCGTCGAGGGTTGAGAACGGCGTGCGGCCCTCGACGAAGTAGCCGCCGAGCGCATGCGGCGGCACTTCGCGTTCGGCACCAACGGTGCGGTTCAGCGGCGAGCCGGCCCAGTCCTTCGCCGCAATCAGCGTATCGCCGACCACGAACGAGTAGGGCGCGTTGATGTGTGCGCCCGGGCCGAGCTTGACGCCGAGCTTGGCCGCGGTGTCGAGCACGCGCGCGTAGTCGCGGCCGATCTGCGCGCCGCCGAGATCAGGCGCGAGATACCAGTCGTCCATCGTGCGGCAGCGACCGCCGGGCCGCGGCTCCGACTCGAGCACGACGACTTTCGCGCCGAGCTCGGTCAGCAGCATCGCGGCATTCATGCCCGAAAGGCCCGCGCCGACGATGACGACGTCGTGCTCCGGCTCGGTAGCCGACCAGCCGCGGGTGGAGGCGACCGCCGCGGTGGCACCCGCGGCGGCGACGAACAGACGACGTGTCAGTGTGTGCTTCATGTTCAAAAGCTGTAGCGGATGCGAACGCCGTACTGGCGCGGATCAGGCACGGCGACGATGAAGTTGCGTGCGAAGGTCTGCGCGTTGACGAAGGGCGAGAGATTAAGCGCTGTGTCGTCGTCGAACAGGTTGGTCACGAAACCCGCGATCTCCCAGGCATTGCCGACGACACCCAGCCTCAGGTCGACGACGGTACGGTCGCCCGTCTCGGCCAGGTTCGCGACACTCGCATACTGCTTCGAGCGGAACACGCCGTCGAGCTGCGCGTAGCCGCGCCATTCATTAACGAGAGGCGTGTCGTAGAGGATCGACGCGGTCGCCGTGCTGTCCGACGAGTACGGCAGTTGCCTCTCGCCCAGGGTCGCAATGGCTGCGGCGGTTGCACGCGAGTCCTGGTAGTCGAAGATGCGCGCCGGCGTGTAGGCGTAACCCGCCGACAGCGACAGCCGCTCGGTGGCCTGCCAGCGCGCTTCGAGTTCGAAGCCCTCGATCTCGCCCTTGCCAGCATTGCTGGTGTAGCCGACAGTGCCGACCGCAGGCGGGGGCGGGATGAACTGCGAGTCGACCTGGATGCCCTTCCAGTCGGTGCGGAACAGCGCCGCGTTCAGGATCAGTCGCCGCTCGAGCAGCGTCGACTTCACGCCGAGTTCATAGCTCCAGGCTTCTTCCTCGTCGAACGGCAGCAGGTTCGCGGGCAACTGCACCGCGCCAGCGCCCAGCGCCGTGTTGAAGCCACCGGGCTTCGTGCCCTGCGCGGCGCTCGCGTACAGCATCACGTTCTCGTTCCACTTGAAGTCCAGCGACACGCGCGGCAGCCAGGCTTCCCAGGTGTTCGACAGCTGGCGCGGCAGCCCACTGAAGATGAAATCGACGTTCGCGTCGTCTTCGTTCCAACGCAGTTCGGCAGTGGCGGTCAGGCGCGGCGTCAGGTCGAGCGCCACCGAGCCGAACACCGAGGTCGAGGTCACTTCGTTGACGACCGGTGTGCGCGGCACCTGCGCCGGCGTCAGGACCGTGCCGGTGATGCTCTGGCCGAACTCGTCGACCTTCTCGTCGTAGTAGTACGCACCGACCAGCCAGCGCACCGCGCGGTCCTGGTCTGAGGCGTAGCGGATCTCCTGGCCGATGCTGTCGATGTCACGGTCGATGGTCTGGCGCAGGTTGTTGCGGAACGGGCCTACCGGCAGGTTCGCCTCGCTCAGGCCGCTGAAGTCGATGTCGCCATCGAAGTAGACCAGCGTCTTGTTGTAGGCCGTCATCGAGGTCAGCGTGCCGCCGCCGATCTGCCAGTCGAGGTTCAGCGTGACCCAGGTGGTGTTGCGGTCGGTGCCGGCGCAGTCATCGCAGTTGTGCGAGATGCGCGCGGGGTCCGCCTTCACTTCGCCGACGTACCAGACCTGCGTTGCCATCGGGCCGGTCTGCGTGTTCGAAGGCACCACATGCCAGGCCGACTGCGCCTGCGTCTCCCACGAGTACGACGCGCGCAGGTAGGCCGAGAAGTTGTCGCTGGGCTCGAACAGCAGCGCGGCACTGCCCGAGCGGGTCTCCTCGGCGCCGACACCGTCGCGACCGGTCAGGTTGTTGCGATAGAAGCCATCGAACTCGCTCCAGCGCGCGGTCACCGCGAACGCGAGCGCATCATTGACCGGGTAGTCGAGCCGGCCGCGCAGGTCGGTACGGCCGTCGCTCGCGACCAGCGCTTCTACATAGCCGCCGAACTCATCGCCCGGGCGCTGCGTCACGTAGTTCACGGCACCGGACAGCACGCCGCGGCCGAACAGTGCGCTTTGCGGTCCCTTGACCACCTCGATGCGCTCGACGTCGATCGTCTGCAGGTTCAGGCCCGACCGCCAGGGCACGCTGTTACCGTCGATGAAGATACCGACCGTGGGCTGGCTCGCGGCGCGGATGTTGGACTGGCCGCGGATCGCCGGGCGGGCGTCCAGCTGCGACAGGCCTTCGCCCCAGGTGAAGCCGGGCGTCAGTTTCTGCAGGTCGGCGAGGTCGGTGACGCCGCGGCGTTCGACCTGCTCCGCGCTGACCGCGATTACGGACAGCGGCACTTCCTGCAGGTTCTCGACCTGCTTGCGGGCCGTCACCACGACCTCATCGAGGCCCCCGGACTCGACCGATTGGGCCGCGGCACCCGCCGCCGCCACCAGGGCTCCCAGCATCAAGGCCAATTTCGCACCGCTGAATCGCATGATGGTTCACTCCCCCGTTCCAAATGGTGTCTGCCGGATGGGCTTGCAGCCCCCGGCGCAACACACTGATACTCAGGCGCAAGCGCCACAAACGCTTTTTCCCGAACAGCGCCCGGTTTGCACCGGTGGCATTCGCGCAGCGTGAACGACATGGCCAGCCAGCTGGATATCAGGGATCTGGACCGCGATGCGGTGGCCGCAACGGCCAGCGGCGTCGATCCCGAGCGGCGCCGACAGCGCTGGTTGACGTTCTGGTTCTATGTCGGCGTGCCGCTCGCCCTCGGCTTCCTGCTCGGCTGGCTGCAGGTTGGCCGTTCGGCCGACTGGCCGCGCACCGTCGCGCTGCTGTACTGGATCGGCGTGGGCCTGATCATGACGCCGCTGAACGCGATCGGTACGGCGCTGCTGTCACCATTGTTGCGTCGCGTCCACAGTCCGCTGTGGCTGACCCTGTTCTTCGGGCAACTGGTCGCCGGCTTCCTGTTCACCAACCCCGTGCTGCAGGCCTACCGGGTCTGGCTGAAAGCGAACCTCTATCCCGAGCTTGTGCTGACGCCGGCCACGACGCTGCCCCAGTTCCTGCAGCGACTGCCGAGCAACTCCCTGATGTGGATCGGCATTTGCCTGTTGTTCTTCTACGGATTGCGCAAGCCGCTGTTCGGTTACCAGCCGCAGCGGCGCGCGGCGCCCGAGCCCGGCGTGCCGGGCGCCGAGGCGGCCAGCGCGGTTGGCGGCGCTGAACTCCGGCCCGCACGCCTGGCGCTGCTCGAACGCGTGCGGCCCGAGCGGCGCGGCGCACTGCTCGCCGTCAAGGCCGAGGGCCACTACCTGCAGGTCTACACCGACGCCGGATCCGATCTGATTCTTTATAGACTCTCCGATGCACTGCTCGAACTCGGCGGCGAAGACGGCGCGCAGGTGCATCGCTCGTGGTGGGTCGCCGCGCGCGCACTCGCGCCGCAGCGGCATCGCGACCGGCTCGTGCTGACCAATGGCGTCGAAGTGCCGGTCAGTCGCTCGTTCCTGGTCGCCGCGCGGCAGCGCGGCTGGCTGACGCCGGGCGATCCGCGCGAGTAACGCGCGCGCCGCTTCAGATCACGACCA
>JBIITU010000177.1:0-6766 GCA_044340335.1 Steroidobacteraceae bacterium | reverse complement strand
AGCACGAGCAGGACCGCGGCCACCGGAAAGAAGCTGCGCGCGTAGTCGACGGTGCCCGGCTCGGCAATCGCCGCTGGTTCGCGCCCGGCCGCGCGGGCCAGCGACTCGCGCCAGCGCCGTAGCAGGAAATGATCGATCGCCCAGGCCACGCCGGACACGACGGTGATGGCAACCAGCACGGCGCTGAAGTCCATGCGCTCGGCCGTCAGCAGGCGGTAGACGGCGGCGATGATCAGCACCGGCAGCGCGAAGTACAGCAGCCGCATGACGGCAGGATCCGGCAGCGGTTCGCCGCTCGCGGTCGGCGGGGCAAACGCCTGCCGGCGCGGCCGCAGGAACCAGTCGTCGATGATGCAGATGATCGCGACGGGCAGCGCCAGCGTCGCGAGCAGCGCGATGATCTGCTGCATCAGCATGCCCCTATTTGCGCCCGATCTGCAGCACGGCCAGGAAGGCCTCCTGCGGGATGTCGACCGAGCCCACCTGCTTCATGCGCTTCTTGCCTTCCTTCTGCTTCTCCAGCAGCTTGCGCTTGCGGGATATGTCGCCGCCGTAACACTTTGCCAGCACGTTCTTGCGCAACGCCTTGACCGTTGCGCGCGCGATGACATGGCTGCCGATCGCCGCCTGCACGGCGACTTCGAACATCTGGCGCGGAATCAGTTCCTGCATCTTGTCGACCAGCTCGCGCCCGCGCTGGTAGGCGTTGTCGCGGTGCACGATGATCGACAGCGCATCGACCTTGTCGCCGTTGATCAGCATGTCGAGCTTGACGAGCGGCGCGGCCGCGAAGTGGCTGAACTCGTAGTCGAACGACGCGTAGCCGCGGCTGCAGGATTTCAGTCGATCGAAGAAATCGAGCACGACTTCGGCCAGCGGCAGTTCGTACTGCAGCGACACCTGGCTCGCGAGGTACTGCATCTTCTTCTGGCGACCGCGCTTCTCGTTGCACAACTGCAGCACCGGACCCACGTAATCGGGCGGCACGAGGATGTTCGCGATGATGATGGGCTCGCGCACCTCGGAGACGTCATTGGGCGGCGGCAGCTTGGCAGGATTGTCGACGAAGATCGTGTTGCCATCGGCCGTGGCGACCTCGTAGACCACCGTCGGTGCGCTGGTCACGAGTTCGAGGTTGTACTCGCGCTCCAGCCGCTCCTGGACGATGTCCATGTGCAGCAGGCCGAGGAAGCCGATGCGGAAGCCGAAGCCCAGCGCGCCCGACACCTCGGGTTCGAAGTGCAGCGCCGAGTCGTTGAGGCGCAGCTTGGAGAGCGCATCGCGGAAGGACTCATAGTCTTCGCTGTTGACCGGGAACACGCCGGCGAACACGCGCGGCTTGATCTGCTTGAAGCCCGTCAACGGTGCGGCGCAGGGCCGCGCATCCAGCGTGATGGTGTCGCCGACCGGCGCACCGTCGATGTCCTTGATGCCGGCGATCACGAAGCCTGCCTCGCCCGCGGTGAGCTCGCGTGCGGGCACGGACTTCGGCGTGAAGCGGCCGAGCTTGTCGACCTGCCACCAGCGACCCGTCGACACGACGCGAATCTTGTCGCCGGTGCGCAGAGTGCCGTTGAACACGCGCACCAGCGAGACGACGCCGACGTAGTTGTCGAACCAGGAGTCGACGATCAGCGCCTGCAGCGGCGCCTCCGGATCGCCGGTGGGCTCGGGGATGCGCTCCACGATCGCTTCCAGAAGTTCATCGACACCCTCGCCCGTCTTGGCGCTGACCAGCACCGCGTCGGTGGCGTCGATGCCGATGATCTCCTCGATCTCGCGCTTGACCTTCGGCGGGTCGGCCGAGGGCAGATCGATCTTGTTGATGACCGGCAGCACCTCGAGGCCCTGCTCGATCGCCGTGTAGCAGTTCGCGACGCTCTGCGCCTCGACACCCTGCGAGGCATCGACCACCAGCAGTGCGCCGTCACAGGCGGCCAGCGAACGAGAGACCTCATACGAGAAGTCGACGTGGCCCGGGGTATCGATGATGTTGAACTGATAGCGCTGGCCGTTCTTCGCGTCGTAATACAGCGTGACGCTCTGCGCCTTGATGGTGATGCCGCGCTCGCGCTCGAGTTCCATCGAGTCGAGCACCTGGTCCTGCATCTCGCGCGCGGCCAGGCCGCCGCAGATCTGGATCAGGCGGTCGGCAAGCGTCGACTTGCCGTGGTCGACGTGGGCAATGATCGAGAAGTTGCGGATGTTGGGCATGAAGCCGCCAAGTATAGCGGGCTGGCGTCAGCGCGGCCGGAACAGCCGGCGTATTTCCGCCTGATCGAGGCGTGTCGTCGCGATGGGCTGGTCATCCCAGAGCAGTACCGGGATCTTGAGCCCGTAGCGACGCTGCCAGTCAGGATCTGAGTCGACGTCTGCCAGTTCCAGCGGCGGGAGGGACAGGACCTGGCCCAGGTCGAGCAGTTCCAGCTGCAGCGCCTCGCACAGGTCGCAGCCTTCCCGCACCAGCAACAGCAGCCTGGATCGCCCGCCGTTGGACGGTTGCGATGCACTCATCGGGCAGCCGCGTCAGCGGCGCGGTTCGGTCGGCGCCAGCGCCGGCACCGCCGCGGGCCGTCGCAGCGATTCCGGGCCGCGCGGCGCACCTGCGTCCGCCGGACGATCCGGCGGCGACGCACTGCCCGGTTGCGGCAGCGCGCGCTCAGCCTGGACTGGGCCACTGGGCCCCGCGGGCGCCGCCTGCGGTCGCACTGTCGTCGCAATCATCCGGACAGTGCCCGCGGGCACCTCGCCGACCGCAGTGACCAGATGCCCGTCGATCCGGGTCGAATAAGCGGCGGACGACCCGATCTGACTCGCGCCGGTCAGCAGCGTGCCCGACTGGCCATCGGCGGCGTTCTGGATGAACACCGACACCGACGCTACCCCATCGGAAAACACCAGGTGCGAGACCGGGCGCTCGATCCCGGGCAGGCGCTGCTCCGAACGCTTGGTCATGCGGAACCCCGGCGGCAGGCGGGTCGCGACCCAGGCGGGCGCTGCGGTGGCCGCAGAACCCGCAGCGGGGTCCACTGCCGCCGCTGCAACCAGTCCCCGCCCCGCGCTCAGACCGTCGTGGCGCAGCCAGCGGAAGCCGGTCGTCGCCGTCTGTGACTGGAACGCGGTGTCTGGAATCCGAGCCGGCAGGGTCAGGCTCGCGAACACGATCTGCTCGATCACGCGCCCCGAGCCATCGCAGAGCTGGGTCTTCAACGGCATCGCCGTTTTCTCGTCGATCCACAGCCGATAGCCGTAGCGATAGGCATCGCGCGGCCTGACGACGACGAGGCGTGCGTCGCGTCCCATCAGCCGGGTGGTCTCGGCCGGATCCACTTCGTAGTAACTCGCCGTCGTCGCGTCGAAGCGCGGCAGGTTGCCGAGCAGCGGTGCCGGGGATGCGAGGCGTTCGACCAGCACGGTGCGCTGGTCGGGCAGGATGCAGGTCAGTTCCGCACCATTGCGGATGAACTCGCGCCCCGAACCGTCGAGGGACACCAGCCGTTCGTGCACCTGGCCATCTTCGATGCGGTGGATGATGCGCAGCGTCTCGACGCGCCCGTCGCGCACGTGGAAAAAAGTGCCGTCGTAGTTGCGCGAAGTCAGGGCGTCGTTCATGCGCTGCAGCCACGGGTAGGCATCGTCACCGGCGAGTGCCAGCGGTGCGACGCAGGCGCCGAGCAACAACGCCCAGGGACGCCAGGCACGCCGCGCCAGTGTTCGGGTGCGACCCGGCGCAGGCGCGTGGCGGATCGGCATCACGGCGCCTCCACAGGGACAGTGGCGTCGGGCGCGGGCCGCGGCTCGACCGGGGTCACGCTGGCATCACCTGCCACCAACGCCGACAACATGCCACGCCGCGACAAAGAGCCGCTGAACTCACTGTGGGCGACGACGAAATTCGCGAGCTGGGCAGACGACATGGGGCGTCCTGGCGAGGCGGGCAGCGCCGGCACGACGTAGCTGTCAGGTTCACCTGCTGCCGCGGGTGCGAGCACGACTTCCGCGTCTGCGGCGCTCTGGCCGACCGCCGCAAAGGCCGGCGCCGGCGCGACGACTTCGACCGGCGCTGCCGGGAGCGCGCCAGCAGCACCGCTCGCGGCCATCACGGGCATCGTGTCGCCCGTCGCCTCCGGCGTGCGCTGCAACCACAGCAGCGACAGTGCGGCCACGCCCGCGGCGATACCCGAGGCCAGCAGCGGCCTGGTCCAGCGCTGGCGGGGCGCGGACTGGCGCTCCTCGCTCGCTGCGGCGGTCGCAGGCTCGCTCGCAAGCGCAGCCTGCACGCGGGCCGCAACGCTGGCGGCGCCCGGGCGCGCGCAGATCGGATCGCCGCGCAGTGCGGCACCCATCACTGCGTAGCGGTCCCACTGCTGCTGCAGCGCCTGGTCCGCCGACACGCGCCGCGCGAGCAGCTCGCACTCCGCAGCGGGCAGCGCATCATCGAACATCGCAGACAGTTGACTGGTCTGGTCCGGCACCTGCGGCGACCCCGATTGCGATTGCGTCATACCAATTCCTCCGAGCGGCCCAGGCCGCCCTCGAACACATCCTTCAAGCGCGCGTCGATAGCCTCGCGCGCGCGGAAAATCCGCGACCGGACCGTGCCGACCGGACAGTCCATCGCGGCGGCGATCTCCTCATAGGAGAGTCCTTCGAGTTCGCGCAGCACGATGGCGGTGCGCAGATCCTCCGGCAGCGCCTCGATGGCGGCGTTGACCGTCGCGCGAATCTCCTCGGTCATCGCCAGCGCCTCAGGCGTCGCCGTGTCCTTCATGCGACCCTGCGACTCGTAGATCTCGGCGCGATCGCCGTTGTCGAGTTCGTAGGAAATGGGACTGCGGTCGCGCGACGCCACGGCGTTCTTCGCCGTGTTGATCGCGATGCGGTACAGCCACGTGTAGAACGCGCTGTCGCCCCGGAACTGGGGCAGCGCACGATAGGCCTTGATGAAGGCCTCCTGTGCGACATCTTCCGCTTCCGCCTGACCGCGCACATAGCGCATGACCAGCTTCACCACCTTGTGCTGGTACTTGAGCACCAGCACGTCAAACGCCCGTTTGTCGCCGCGTTGCACGCGGCGCACGAGTGACAGGTCACTTTCCTCGGCGTTCATCAGCGCAGCGCCCCCGTCGGTAGCCCGGTCGGGACCGCGCCCATGTCGCCGGCTGAATAGACCCTGAATCCAAACCGAAGTTCGCCGCGAACCGGTCGATTGGCGGGTTTTTGCGTGATGCAGGTCGCCACGCCGGCGGATGCTAGCAGTTCATGTCCGCCCTGCGGTGATTGCCGCCCGCAATCGGCGCGCACCGCGCCGGTCGAGGCTGCGCTGCGCAACCCAGAGCCAGACTCCGCCGGCCTCGCCCTCGAGACGCAGCAGCCACCCGGCCAGCGGCAATCGCCCGGCGCCGGCCAGGCGCAGCCCGCGCGACTCGGGTCCGGCATCGAATCGCCAGCGGCCGCCCGCGACCCGCGGCAGGTAGAGATAGCCGGAACGGCGAGTCCAACGGCCCGCGCGGCCGTGTCGCACCAGGATCTGAAGCGCGAGCGCCGCCGCTGCGAATCGCGCGGCAGCGGGCAGGCCCGTCGCGAGCAGGACAGCGGCCGCTGCCCACAGCCCCCAGAGCCAGGGCAGCGGGCCCAGACCCCGTTCGGCCGATACCCGCGGCTGCACTGCCTCAGCATTGCCGCATTCGATCGATGACGCCGACGGTGACTTGATCCGGGTGGGGCTCACCTTGCAGCAGATACCCGGCGAGCTGCGGATCCTGCAACGCGAGCAATTGGGTGAAAGCAGCCCTTTCGTCGCTGGACGCCGTGGCCCAATCGCGCTCCAGCCAGCGCGTCATCAGCACGTCGAGCTCGCGCATGCCGCGCCGGCATTGCCAGCGCAGCCGCGACCGTTCCGTGGCATCGGCCATCACGCGCCCCGCGCCTGACTAGAGTCGATCAGTGCTGCCGCTCGGCCATCGCCATCTTGATCTCTGCGATCGCCTTGGCCGGGTTGAGGTCCTTCGGACAGGCCTCGGTGCAGTTCATGATCGTATGGCAGCGGTACAGCTTGAACGGATCCTCGAGCGCATCGAGGCGCTCGCCGCGCGATTCATCGCGGCTGTCGATGATCCAGCGATACGCGGCGAGCAGCGCGGCGGGACCGAGGTAGCGATCGCCGTTCCACCAGTAGCTCGGGCAGGACGTCGAGCAGCAGGCGCACAGGATGCAGGCCGACGGCCGGTCGATCTTCTCCTGGTCTTCCGGCGACTGCAGCCGCTCGCGATCCGGCGGCGCCGGCGTGCGCGTCTGCAGCCACGGCTTGACCGAGGCGTACTGCGCGTAGAAGTTGGTCAGGTCGGGCACGAGATCCTTGACCACCGGCATGTGCGGCAGCGGGTAGATCTTGACGTCGCCTTTGACGTCCGCGCAGGCCTTGGTGCACGCCAGCGTGTTGACGCCGTCGATGTTCATCGCGCAGCTGCCGCAGATGCCTTCGCGGCAGGAGCGGCGGAAAGTCAGCGTCGAGTCGATCTCGTTCTTGATCTTGATCAGCGCGTCGAGAACCATCGGGCCGCAGCTGGCCATGTCGACTTCGTAACTGTCGATGCGCGGGTTCTCGCCCGAGTGCGGGTCGAACCGGTAGATGCGGAAGGTCCGCAGCTTGCCGGAGGAACCGGCCGCGGCGCGATGCACCTTGCCGTTCTTGTTGATGCGCGAATTGGCGGGAAGCGTGAACTCAGCCATGCCTGTCTACCTTCGAATGCGAATCTGCGATCAG
>JBIITU010000340.1:0-3933 GCA_044340335.1 Steroidobacteraceae bacterium | reverse complement strand
AAGGATCGTGATCTCGCGCCCGGCGATATCCGCCTGCGCCGAGGCGCGCAGGAAACGGTCTGTCTGCGCCTTGAGTGCATCGCGCAACGGCTGGATGACCAGATCTTCCGACGCCTCGACATCGCGCGTGCTTGCCACCGGTTTGCCCTGCACGAGGATCTGGTCGGGCGTCACCATGACCACGACCGTCTCGGACGGCCGCGCCAGCGCCATCGACTCGGGCAACTGGATGTTCTTCGGCACATCGAGCGCCTGCACCTCGGACTGGTTCACGAGCAGGAAGAAGACCAGGATCGTGAAGATGTCCATCAGCGACACGAGGCTCATGGATGCCGGACGCGCCCGCTTGTGATGGCGCTCCATGCGTTTCGCACGTGCGGAGTGACTCATGACGCACCTCCGACTGGCGCGGGCATTGCCGCAACGGGCGCCGGCAGCGGTGCCGCCTCGGGCGCATCGCCGATCGAGATATCCGGAAACAGCGCCGCCTGGGTCGGCTTGCCGCCCACGTCGACGGTGATCGCACGCACCGCATCCATGACCTGCACGACCGTGTCGTAGTTGGTATCAGACTCGAGCAGCACGGTCGCGTCGGTCTTCTGCGGGTACTTCTGCTTGATGAGCTGAAGGTAGGTCGTCAGGCCCTTGAGGTCGTAGTCGCCGTCGAGGTTGGGCAGCGCCTGCAGCAGACCGGTGCCGCGATCGGCGATCTGGATCTGGTCCTTGCGGACGATGACCTCGATGTTGAGCAGTTGCTCGGTCTGCGTGGCCTCGGATTCTGCAGCCGGGAGGTTCAGCTCCAGAATCGTCAGCCGGGAGAACACGGCAGTGATCAGCAGGAACGGCACCAGGATCACCATCAAATTCATGAAGGCGGTGATGTTGATGTCGTCATCGCCGTCCTTGCGACGACGTCGTGCGCGACCGATCATGTGCTAGCTCCGTGTCATGGAACGCGACTTCGCGGGGGCCACGCGCCGCAGCGCGCACCCTGCCCGTCGTCAGCCCTTGTCGCCCGGAGCGGCCTGGCGCTCGGTGATCGAGTTCAGGAACTTGACCGACGCCATTTCGAGGCTGTCGATCACCTGGGTCGTCTTCGACTGGATCACCGAGTGGATCAGCAGCAGCGGGATCGCGACGATCAGACCGAAGGCCGTCGTGTTCATTGCGACCGAGATCGACGCCGAAAGCATGTCCGCCTTCTCGGCAGGATTCGCGGCACCGACCGCCTGGAACGCCTGGATCAGACCGACGATCGTGCCGAGCAGGCCGAGCAGCGTCGCGATGTTGGCGAAGCTCGCCAGATACGGCGTGCGGCGCTCGAGCTTGGGCATGACCTCCATGAGGCTCTCTTCCATCGCCTTCTCGATGTCGTCACGGCGCCGCGCGGTCTTGATACGCGCGAGGCCGTAGCTCAGGATCGAGCCGATGAACGACGACGAGTTCTGCGTCAACTCGACCGCCGCCTTGAAGTTGCCCGCCTGCAGGTGCGGCGTGATCTGCTCCCAGAGGGAACGGTTCAGCGACGCGTGGCGCGTGATGTAGAAGTAACGCTCGATCGCGATCGCGATACCGAGCACGAAGAGCAATGCGATAGGCCACATGAAGAAACCTCCCTCTTGGAAGAACTTCACTGCCGTGCCGAAAACACCCATGTTGACCTCCTCCGAAACTGCGACCGTGCCCGCCAAGCGAAAGCGGGCTGCGTTCGAATAAACTTAAGGCATTCTGCGCTTCACTGCCCACCCGGCTCCGGGGCCTGTGAGCCATCTCTCACGCTGTCTCCAACTGGCGTCGCTCCGGCGGCTGCCGGAGTCGCCGCCGCACCCGCCCCGGCAGCGCCTGCGGGCGGTGCAGCCGAAACGGCATCGAAGTATCGGGTCTCGCGCCTGAAGACATCACGGTCGACCGGTGCCAGGACTTCATCGAGCAGGCTGTTGACCGGCTTGCCCGTGAGGTCGCCCAGATCCGAGCGCTTCCACGGCACGATGTAGAGCACGCGCGGCAGCTCGCGGTTGCCGGTGATCTGCGTCGCGTCGAGGTCGACCCGGTCCTGCGCGCGACCCGCAGGTGACACCGCGCCGCGTGCTGCTGCGGGAGTCGCGCGAGCAGGCACGGGTGCGCTGCGCGCGGCGGGCGCCGCAGGAGCCGAGGGAGTGGCGGCAGACGTATCCACGCCCGGCTCGATGTCATCCGCTGGCGAGGCGCCGGGAACCATCGGCTGCGATGCGGGCGGCGGTGCCGACTGGGCAGCGACGGGCACAGTTGCCAGCACGGTCGCGAGACACAGCAGCGCTGCGGTGCCGTTCGACTTCCGGTTCAGCCCCATCATGCGCCCTCCTCCGCCGCGGCAGGCCGTGGCTGCGCTCGCGCGACGCGTTGCCTGAGTTCTGCGATCCAGCCGGACAGCTGCCGGTCTTCGGCACTGAGCTCCCGGTAGCGTTCGAACGCAGCCAGCGCTTCAGCGGGCCGATCAAGGTACAGATCGAGTACGACACCGAGATTGCGGTGCGCCGCAGCGTGGTTCGGATCGGCACCCAGCGCGCGACGGTAGGCTGCCGCCGCCGCTTCGAACTGCCCGCGCATGCGGAGCGTCACCCCGAGTTCGGTCCACGCGGCGGCGCTGCCAGGATTGCGTTCGGTGGCCAGCCGCAGGGCCTGTTCCGCCGCCTCGAGGTTGCCGGCCTTGCGGCGCAGCAGTCCGATGTTGATCTGCGGGCCGGCGAAATCAGGATACGCCGCGGCCAGTTGTCCGAACTCGAGCTCGGCCTCTGTCAGCTCGCCGCGGTTTGCAAGTTCAACTGCTCGTCCGTACTCGGCCACCGCGCGCGCCGGATAGCTGCGTGGCGGCGGCGGCACAGCGGCGGCCTCCGCCGGCGCAGCAACTGGCGCAGCAGCGGGTCCTGCCGGTGCTGCCTGCGCCAACAGCAGCGGCGAGACCGCGGCGCCGAGCGCCAGCAGGCCTGTCGCCACGACGCGGCTGCACAGTTTATTCGAGCGACGTGACGACATCCTGCACCATTTCAGTCTTGCCATAGCGGGCGGGCTTCAGCGCGGCCAGCGCCGCGAAGCTGCGCTGCACCCACTGGTCGTAGAGACCCTCGCGCGCACGTGCTGCATTGATTTCATGCAGGCTGATCGCCTGTTCCTCGAACGGGAAGGCCTGCTCCTCGAGCAGCAGGTCGTACTGCTCGCGCGCCTCGGCGTCGAGCCCCTTGGGCCGTTCCGACTTAAGCAGGTCAGCGCCCAGCACGCGATACAGTTCGGCCATCTCGAAACTCGCCGCCGTGGTGACATCAGCCACGCGGTAGTCCACCGCTGCGCGATAGGACTGCAGCGCCAGATCCAGCGCCTTGCGCTTTTCCTCGAGGCTGCGCCGCAGCGGCGCCGTCAGCCTGATCGCGCGGAAGGCATCGCGCTGCGGCGTGGCGAGCGCGAGTTGCGCGCGTGCCGCGAGCAGGCGGGTCCGGTCGCTGCGCTCGGCGCCGGCAGCAGCATCGGCCTTGACGATCTCGCGATACCAGTTCAGCTGCGCCGCGCCATCGCCAGCCTTGCCAGAGATATCCGCCAGGCGCTGCCGCGTCTCGATCGCAACCGGGACGGGGGTCGGGTAACGCTGCACGAAGCGCTCGAGGGTGGCGCGCGTTTTCGCGACATTGCCCGCCTTGTCGTAGAAATCAGCGGCGCTCTGCAGCGCCTCGCGGCGCAGCGCGGGCTCCTCGGCGCTGGTCTCGGCGATGCGCTCGAACTCGATCGCCGCATCGCCGGGCCGATTGGCCTCCGCAAAGGCCACGGCGAGATTGCGGGTCACGTCGCGCTGGCGCGCATCGCCCGGATAGCTGCGCCGGTAGCTCTCGAGAACGCTGATCGCGCGCCCCCACTCCTTCAGCAGCACGAGTTGCGCAGCGGCGTCGTACTCGGCCGTCGCGCGGA
>JBIITU010000216.1:0-5833 GCA_044340335.1 Steroidobacteraceae bacterium | reverse complement strand
GGGGCGATCGCGGCAACACGCAGGAAGTCATCGACCGCAGCCAGGCCATCGCCCGCCGAGCGCTTGGCCTCGGCCTGCCGGTAAACGGATGCTGCGAGACGTTCGGTCAGGTCCTTGCGCAGGGGATCGTTGGCGGGCAGCAGGTCACGCGCGCGCGCGTAGCCCGCTTCGGCCTGGTCGAAGACACCAAGCTCGAAATTCGCCTCGCCGATGATGTTCCAGGCAATCCGCTGCTTCGGCACATCGACCGCCGGCTGGTGCGCGAGCACGCGCTGCGCGACGTCGATCGAGCGCGGCAGATCGTTGAGCGCGAACACGTCCTGGGCGGCGCGCGTGATCACGCCGCCGCTGTCGGGATGCTCGGGAAAGGTCGCCGCGAACCTGATGCCCGCATCGATCTGCCGCAGGTGCCAGGCCGCCTGCGCTTCGCCGGTCAGACGTTCGCGCTCCTTCTGGAAAGCAACCAGTGAAGCATAGCCGGCGGCGGCGGACCGCTCGTTCTTCGGATAGCCATAGGCCGTCTTCTCGTACTCGGTCGCCGAGTCCGCGTACTGACGGCTTTCGTACAGCGTCTCGCCAAGCAGGTAGTTGGTCGCCGCGGAATCAGGATCATCGGGGAACGATGCGAGGTAGTCGCGATACCAGCGAGCCGCAACGCTGTAATCGTCGAGCTTCTTCGACGTCTGGGCGGTCGCGTGGTAGTAGGTCGCGACGTCCTTCATGTTGGTCTTGAGCTCGGCCACGACGCGCGGCAAGTTCGCGCGGTCGCGCCCCTGCCAGAAGGCGGAGGCGAAGTTGTAGCGCTCGATGTACTCGCGCTTGCCGTCGAGCACGAGCTGCGCGAAGTCGCCCTGGCGGTAGGCTTCGATCGCCTGCATCGCGAGCAGCGGCGCGTTGTCGTTGTTCGGATCGCGGGCGACGAACGCCCGGTACGCGTTCGCGGCATCCTGGTAGCGCTGCTTCTCGACGTACAGGTCGCCGAGCCGGGCGAACATCAGGTGCGCGTATCGCGGCGCGGGTTCCCGCGCGTTCAGGAACGCGGTCAGCGAATCCGCGCCATCGAGGTACGAGAAGGTGATGCTGAGCACGCGCAGCGTGTCCTCCACCAGCTCGCGATCAGCGCGCTTCAGTGAATCGATCGCGAGCACCTTGCTGCGATCCTTGCGATCGACCAGGTTCGCGTCCAGCACGTCCGTGAACGGTGTCAGGCTCTCGACATTCAGCGATTGCTTGAACAGCGACCAGCCCAGCTTGTACAGGCTCTGCTCGTAGAACGGACCGGTCTCGCCCGCGCGCAATGCGCGCTCGTAGGCGACCTGGGCGTCCGCATAGCGCTTGGCGGAGAAGAGGATCTCGCCGCGGCGGAAATCGACCTCGCTGAGCTGCGGCACCTGCGGATAGTCGCGCACGATCCGATCGAGCGTCGCGAGCGCCTGTTCGGGCTGACCGGTCGTTTCGTAGGCACGCGCGAGCTGGTAGAGAACCTGGTCGTTGCGCGGATAGTCCGGATAGGCCTTGAGCAGCAGGGTGTAGAGCTGGATGGCCTCCGCACCCGCCAGGTCGATCGCGGAGACTTCCGTCTCCATGCGCTCGAGCTCGCCAGCCTCGAGGTTCAGGTCACCCAGGCGTCGCAGTGCCTCGGCGCGTGACGCCGGGTCTGCATTCTGGAGCTCGAGGTACTTGCGGTAATTCTCCATCGCGCGGGCTGCGCTGCCAGGCACGCGCGCTTCGGGACGAACGTCGATCCGCCGCTGCTCGAGGTCGCCGATGGTCTGCGGCTTGCGCGCGCGCTGCGCCTCGGCCGGCGCCGCCAGCAAGGTGCCGCCGAGGATCAACGCCACGACTGTCGCAACACGAGAAGAGCGCATCACGGCGCAGGCTCCGCGGGTTCGACCGCCGGATCAACGACCGCTTCGCCGGCCGCCTCGCCGCCGTCGGCAGGCCGCGATGGCGCCTCCGCCGGTGCCATCGCCGCGCGGTCGTAGATGGTCGCCAGCGCGAAGCGTGCCTGCAGCTGGTAGGTATTCAGGCGTTCCTTCTGCTGCGCCAGTTCGCGCACCGCGAGTGCCGCCAGCAACTCGTTCTGTTTGCCCCGCGTGGCCACCAGCCGTTCGCGCAGGGCGCCGAGCTTCTCGCCCGCCGCCGCCAGGCGCTGGCCGAACTCGCCGGTGTTCGCCGGCACGCTGGCGCGCGCGGTCGCGAGGCGCTCCCAGCGGTTCTGCGTGTCGCGCAGCAGCGCGTCGAGATCGCGCAACTCGCGCCGCTGCTCGAACATCCGGCCGCGGAACGAAGCCGCGAGATTCCAGTAGAGCACGCCCTTGACGAGCCGCAATCGCGCTGCAGCCTCGTCGCGCTCCGCCCCCGGCGGCTCGAGCAGCAGCGCTTCCTCGGCGAGCAGGATGCGCTGCCACTGGTCGCGCTGCTCCGCGGTGCCAAGCGCGGCGAAGTCGGCGTCGCGCGCGATCTGACCGATGCGGCTCTCCAGCTCGTTGCGACGCTGCGCGAGCCTGCCGACGCCATCTTCCGCCAGCAGGTTGTCGGCACGCGGCAGGCGTTCCGAGAAGGCGCGCTCGCGCGTGTCGATCATGCTGCCGTAGGCGTCGAAGCTGTCGGACCAGCGCGTCAGCGTGCGATCGAGATAAGCGAGGTCGCGGTAGTTCTTCAGGCCTTCCTGGAAATCGTGCCCGGCCAGCACGGTGTACAGATAACGCGTCTCGGGGGCCGTCGGCAGATCCTTGAGCTGCCAGAACCAGCCGTAGCTGCCGCCGGTCGCTTCGCGCTCGACAATGCTCTCGAGCATGGTGCCGCTGCGGATGCGGTCGATGGCGACGTCGATCTGCCCCGACTCGGCTTCAAACGACTGCACCGCGCTCTCGTAGTAGTCGACAGCCTGGGACGTCGCATCGAGCTTCGCGAAAGCGAACGGCACAGCGAGGAAGGACTCCTGCACGGCGGCGTCCAGCAGGTTGCGGTCGCGCAGTTCGAGCCAGGGCGTCAATGCGCTGCGGAAATCACCAAGCTGGGCGTCCGCCCAGCCAGCGCCCAGCAGTGCACGGCTGGAAAAGGGCCCGTTCAGGCGCACGCGCTGCAGCGATTCTTTCGCCTTGGCAGGCTGCTCGGCCTGCAGCCACGCGAAACCGAGCGCGAGATTGGCGCGATCACGCAGCGCCAGCAGTTCGTTGCGCCGGGTGTCGAGCGTGCCGACCTGGGTCAGGAAAGGCACGGCCTGTTCCAGCTGGCCATCACGCACGAACGCGACGCCAAGGTTGAAGCGCGCGTAGGCCGCCCAATCTGCAGGACCGTCCCAGCCGTTGAGCAGGCGCGCCGCCTCGGCGAAGCGCTCCTGCCGCATCAGCACGTTCGCGCGCAGGTGCATGCGCTCGGGCTCGAGCGCGCCTGGCAGACGACCGTCGATGCGCAGCAGCGCAGCTTCGGCGCGATCGAGGTAGCCACGCACGTACCAGATCTTGGCCAGATAGAACCAGGCCCGATTGCGCACACCGGCGGGAATCTCGAGACCGAGCAGCTGCTCGAAGCGCTGGCCGGCCTCGTTGTGCAGACCGAGCTCGAGATAGAGACCGCCGAGCAGCAATTGGGCTTCGGCCTGGTGACCCGGCAGACGCCCCCAGCTGTCGAAGGCCGTCAGCCGAGTCAGGGCCTCGAAATTCTCGCCCTGGTAGAAATGGAACAGGACATCGCCGTAGTGCAGGTCGCGGATCCGCGTGACCGGCAGCTTCTCGGGATCCGCCTTCTTGGCGGCCTGGGCCCACGACCCCGTGGCCACGCCCAGCAAGGACACGCAGGCAAGCGACAGCACGGCGCCAAGCCTGCGCCGTCGCGGGATGCCGTGCTGACGCCGCTGGATCACTCCCAGTCCTTGATCTCGAACTCGGGTTGCCCGCGCAGCTGGCGGTCGGTGATCTTGAGTTCGAGGTACTTCGCGCCCACCGCCTTGGCGAAGCGCGTCGAGGCGCCGCGGCGATACTCGCGCTCGTTGGGGCCTTTGCCGGTGAAGATCGCGACGAGCTCGTGCTCGCCCACCTTGAGATTGCCGAGATAGACGCGATGCACGCCGCCCTTCAAAAGGGCCTCGGCCTCGCGCTGGGTGTACAGGTAATTGCCGACCTCGCGACCGCCGATCTTGATCTGCACCGAATCGAGCGCGAAGAATTCGCCGACATCCATCGACAGGAACACTGCCACCTGCGTGTTCGCCGGGAACAGCAGCTCTTCCTCGAGCATGAACAGCTCGCGGTTCAGGTCGACCGCATCCTTCTTCAGAACTTGAACTTCTTCATCCAGCGCCTGCGTGTCCGGCGCCGGCTCGACTGCTGTCGCAGGCTCCGCCGCTGGTGCGGGCTCGGTCGCGGCCGAAGGCTCTACCGCAGGGGATTCCGTGACGGGCGGCGAGTCCGCCTGCTGCGCCAACGCCGGCGTGAACACGCCGAGCATCGCGACGCACAGGAGCGCGAGCCAGACCCCGACGAGTGCGCGATGAGTGGCGGACTTGCGATGACTGAGAGTTGCAACCATGGGTGAGGATCCTGCTGGGCGCATGCGGCCCTACTCGTCGATGAGGCGCCGCAGCGCCGCGGTGTACTCTGCGACGCCAGAGCGGCGGTCGTCTCGCCGCACGAGCCGTACGACGCCGAAACGATCGATCGCTACCAGCATGGGCAGATTGTCGATGTCGAAAATCCTGGCGGTGTTCTTGTCGGGGTCGAGCAGCATGGGGAAGCTCGCGCCCTGCGCGCGAATGAACTCGACGCCGCGCGCGGCGTCATCATCGACGTTGATGCCGAACACGACGAACCCGGCGGGCCGGTAAGTTGCGTACAGACGATCGAGCTCGGCCAGCTGCAGGCGGCAGGTATTGCAGCGACTCGACCAGAACGAGAGCACGACGACGTCGCCGCGCTGCTCGGAGAGCCGCAGATTGGGACCCGCCGCCGATCGCAGAGCGAAATCGGGCGCAGGTTTGCCGATCAGCGCATGACGCTCGGCGGCGCGCGCTTCGACGGATGACATGACAGTGCCCGCCACGAGGAGCAGCAGGAACGCCAGCGGCTGCGATCGGAACAACGGACCCACTCCGGATGACATCGGTGCAGCGAAACAGAGTTTTCACGGGCCGCGACCAAGCGCCCGGGACTGCACTGTAAACTCGCACAGCGCGCGCGCGAAATCAACGCGATGCAGCGGCAGATTCGGCGTTTGCCGACAGTGCCGCAGCGCATCTGGTTCACAGATTCCGACTGTCGGTAACTGGCGACTTCAAAAGCGCGTGCGGCGCCGGCTTTCTTCGAACAGCTGGGTCAGGAAGGATCGCACCGCGGCCTCGGCGTCGGCGGCGTCCATGAGCTTCTGCTCCACCAGATAGGCTGCGATCTCGCGCGAGCTGCGCCGGCCGTCGATCAGCGCCATGACGAAGGCATAGATGCGGGTGACGAGTCCCTGCGTCTCGAAGTGCGGCAGCCGCGGCACCGGCAGGCTCGAGTCCGCCAACCAATCGGGCATCGACCACGCGGGGCCAGGGTCCGCAGTGGCTGCGCGTTTGACGGCGCGAAACGCCAGCGTCGTTTCGATGCGCGCGTGCCGACTCGCGGGGGAACGCATGTAGGGCACTTCGTCCTCGCGGACGACACTGACCTCGAAGCCTGACGCTGCGACGATCTCGAGCAACTCCTCCCTGGAGTAACAGCGTGTCGGGTCGGATTGCGCGAACGCGACCGAACCGAAGTTCACCCATGTTCCGCCTACTGGCAGCATGTGATTGATGCGCGCGACGACTTCGGGAAAAGGTTGCGGCACGATATCGACGAACCACGGCGTC
>JBIITU010000095.1:0-9624 GCA_044340335.1 Steroidobacteraceae bacterium | reverse complement strand
AGGCGAGCCCCAGCGAGGTGTTGATGAAGTTGTTGGTCGGACTGGCGGCGTTCGGCGCGTTCGGCACCATGTCGCCAGGCAAACCGACTTTCGCGTAACCGGCCGTCGTCAGGAAGTCGAGCTGACCGCCCTGCCCGCCCACGAGGACTTCGGAGCCCACGGTGCAGGCGCCCCCCGCGAGGTCGAAGGCAATGAACGGAATCTTGCCGGCGCCCTGCACGGAGAAGCCGCAGGTCTGCTTCAGCGTTTGCAGGTCGGACGAGAGCGCGGCATGGGCCGCTCGCGGGTTCGCGAACAAGCTGAGCGCGGATGCGCCGGCGAGCGCGATGCCGCCGGTCTGGAATCCCTGCGCGACGAAGTCGCGCCGGGTGACCGGAGCCTTGTGCGAATCGCGGTGCAGGATGGGCTCGTCGAGACCGAGCTTGCGGGGGGTGGGCTTGCGGATCAGCATGGGTAGTTGCCTCGGTTCCGTCTCGTCAGGATCAATGCAGCAGCGTCACGGCGCTGCCAACCACTGCGGCGCAGCTCGCCTTGACCACCGTCGCGGTCCGCTGCGCGTTGCAGCCTGCGCCGCAGGTCGTCAGTCGGCCGGCGAGGTTGTCCAGCTCGGCGCGGGCCTGGGCGCGATTCGGCTGCGAGCCGACGTTCACGCCGAGCACGCGGTCGAGCAGCGGGTTGAAGACCAGGTCGCGCGCGGTGGGCGAACCGAACGCAGTCGCGGCCGGTGCATTGAAGTTCATGCCGGGGAAGTACGCGGCGCGCAGCGACGTGTCTTCCACCAGCGCGTTGCAGTACTCGATCGCGAGCTGCGCGACACCGGTCTGCTGCGACGCGACGAAGCCTTCGATGGTCTCGCGTGTCGGCATCGCCTGCTTGACGAGATCGTAGGTCGTGCGCACATCCGGATGTGTCATGGGCACGGTGGTCATCTGCGACAGGGTCGCGTTGATCTCCTCGAACGTGCGCATGCCGATGTCCGACGGGATGTCGGTCGGATCGATCGGCGCAGCCGGCGGCGACAGCGGCGCCTCCACCGGCGTGTGGGTGCGCGAGCCGATGCGCTCGAAGGACACGAAGAACAGGTCGTCTGCCGGCCCCTTCTCGAGTCCGATCACCGCGCCGCCATCGGACAGCGGCGTACCATCGCCGGCCATGTAGTTCGACGCCGTCACCGTGCGGTTCAGCGGAATGAACGACTGGCCGACGCGGGCCTCGCCGCCATTGATGCCGATCCGGATGCCGGCGATCGGCAGGTTGTCCGGCCGGGCGTTCGGATCCAGGCTGATGAACGTCGGCTTGGTGAACAGGTAGCCGTAGCTGTCGTACTGGCTGGCCTCGAACATCACGTAGGCCTGCGGCACGTCGACCAGCTCGCTGACATTGAACAGCATGAAGTAGCGTTCGCCGACGCCGGCATCGAAGTTCTGCCGGATCTGCGTCGCGCTCAGCGCGCGGCTGTGGACCGCGACGAGCCGCATGATGCCCTGCCACTGGCGATTGCTCGACGTCTCGTTGCCGAGCACCAGCGCGAAGCTGTCGTCCCAGTCGGACAGCGAGCCGCCGCCGCGCGCGTCGGTGTCGCCGGTGGAAACGCCGTTGACGTAGATGCGCCGGCCGTTGACCGGATCGTAGGTCAGAACCACGTGCTGCAGCGTGGCCTGCGCGTCTTCGTCGGCGGCGTTCGTCAGCATGGCCGGATCGCCGTTGGAGTCCGTGCGGCTGCTGCGCGTCATCGCCTGGTACTGATACTCGCGCTGCGCGAGCGTGACGTTGCGCGCCATCGTGCCGCCCGAGTAGCTGACGATGTAGGCGTCTTCCTGCACGACGTTGGCCGGCGCGACCCAGGCCTCGATCGAGAACTCGCCCGTGCCGCGGATCGTGCTGGCCAGACGCGCGCTCGATGCTGTCGAGGCCTGCGCCTTGCCGCCCGCGCCGACCTGGATGCCCCAGCCCCCGAGCCAGCTGACGTCGCCCGTGAAGTTGAGATTGATCGCCGGCTCGATGCCGCTGGTGTCGAAAGCGACCGTGCCCATGCCGGTCTTGAACTCCCACAGCGCGATCTGGCTCGACTCATAGCGGTTGCCGCCTGCCGCGACGGTGCCGTCGTACAGGGTCAGTGCCTTGGAGATCACGAGGTTCGGATCGACCTGCGTCAACGGGATACCGTTGGCGAACGCGGTCAGCGCTGCCTGCATCGAGTTGGCGTTCGAGCCGCAATCGGTCCAGCAGTTGTGGAACTCGCTGCGCAGCCGGACGACGAAGCGCGACTGGGCCGGCGCATCGAGGCTGATCTTGGAACGCGCCGCCGCATACGCGGTGTCGGCGTCGGAGTCCGCGAAGAACGGTCCCTGCGGGATCGCGGCGTTCGAGGCGTGGCAGCGCGCGCAGTACTGGCGCAGCGTCGGATGCACGGTGCTTGCGAACAGCGCGGAATCCGACGGGAAGGTCTTGCTCGCGCCGACGTCGCGCACGACCGGGGCGCGCAACTGGATCGTCTTGCCGCCGCCGGCGGTGGCGCCCGCCCAGTTGCGGACCCACACCGTCATGGTGTCGCCGCAGGCCGAGTTCGCAGACAGCCAGCAGTTGTGGCCATCGGCCACCTTGGTGACGAGCCGGGACTGATCCGGCGTCGTCAGGTTCGCGAGCGCGGTCGCCTCCTGATAGGCGAGGTTGACGTCGTCATTGCGCGCGAAGCGCGGCGACTGGCCCGTGGCGTTGTGGCACGCGCCGCAGCGATTGCTCGCCTTGACGTTCTCCCAGACGCTCAGGCGGAACGCCTGCACGTCGGCGTTCGCGGGTGCCGGGCCGTTGTAGTCGGCCACCGGTGGCGCGACCGTCACCGGATTCTCGGCCGTCGGGGCGCCGCCGCTGGAGCAGGCGGCGAGAACCGCGAGCGTCGCGACTGCGGCGAAGCTGCGGGCCAGGAACATGATCTTGTTGAGGCGAAGTTCCATGATCATTCACCCATGCAGTAGGCGGCGGTTTCCGCAAACACGCGCTTCAGGTTGTAGTTGCTGCTGCGGAACTGACCGGTGATGCCCTGGACGCGCGCGCGGTCGCCCGCGTTGCTGGGCGCGCGGAAGCAGACGGTGCGAAACACCTTCTCGACCTGGCACTGGGCGAACGCCTCGCTGTTGGCGAGTTCCTGCCCCATCGATTTCGCGCCATTGCCGCGACCCGGCAAGGACGCGTCCCAGCCGATCGTGCGGTTGTTGCCGCGGCGCCAGCGGTTCTCCCAGGCGTCGTCCGGGGTCACGAAGCCGGGGCGGAACGTGTCGGCGTTGTTGAAGTACTTGGTCTGCACCTGCCCCGACGTGTAGACGAGGCGGCCCTGGGTTTCGTCGTAGTTGTAGTAGGCGTAGGCCTGGGCGAGCGGATCCATGCCGGTGTGGCAGCCGACGCAGTTGTTCAGGAACACGCGGCTATCGCCGCCAGGGGAGCGGCTCACATCTTGGCGGATGCGGTCGGTCGGCAGGGTCGTGTCCATGGCCTGCTCGAGGTCGCGGCACATGTGGTTCATCAGCGTGAAGCGGAACATCGCGCGGTTCGTGCCGGCGATGAAGAACGATTGCGCGGCGGCGCGCGTGGTCACGACGCCGGCCGTGGCGGTCGCCGGGATGCCGTTCAGCGACGACTGGGTGCGCCGCTGCAGCACGGCGCGCAGGTCGGCGCCGCGGCTCTCGAGCTGCTCGTAGTGATCATTGCTCGAAGGCGAGTAGCCCGGCACGCCGGCGACGCCCTCCCCCACGTACAGGATGTCTTCGGAGAGAACCGTGTTGAACGGCACGTCGTCGCGGACCATGCCGATGACCGTTGCCGTGTAGTCGTTCAGCGGCACGAACACGCTCTGCTCGCGATTGGTCCAGGGCGCGACCATGTTCTTGAGCGTGACGTTGTAGAACGCGCTGGAATCGAGCGCGCGATTCGCGGCGTCCAGCGGGCGACCCGCCGCGATGTCGGCGGCCATCTGGTCCAGCACCGCAGCCGAAGGCGGCACGCCGGCAATGCGGTCATGCATGCGCTTGGCCTGCTCACGCGGTCCGGCGAATGCCACGGTGATCGCGCACAGCGCCATCGCGAGCAGCAACAACGCGCGCTGCGCGCGCCGCTGCAAGCCTGGACTGCTGGCTGCCGAGGCGAGCGCCTGGAGCCGATGCATGCGAGTTGCGCCCATGTTTTCTCCCATCCGAAGTACGAGACCTGTGGCCAATATATCGATCCGCAGACCGCTCTCTAATGTCTCAGTGCCGCGACGTCGCAGCCCGACGACAACTTGCTTCCAGACCCCCCACGCATAGGCTGGCTTCAGCCAACTGCGAGGACGGTCACGGCGCGCGAGCGCAACCCGCTCTACCACTGGCAACCGTGTGCCGCACAGTGCGAAACGGGTCCGGCAAGCAAGCGGATGCGAGCGAACCGCGAACCGGAGTTTGGTGCTGTGACCGCATCGGCAGATCGCGCAGCCGTTTGGCGCGAGGATTGGATTACGTCACATGCCCGTGTCGCTCGGGCCTGCGGCGTGCTGAAAACGTGAGGAGTCTCTGATGTCGCGAGTCGCTGGATCGGGATCGGGCAAGTCTGCCCCGGCGTCGGCCGCGCTGGCGTTGCTCGCTGCGCTCGGACTCGCCGCATGTTCGGGTGGCGGCAGCATCGACATCGGCGGCGGCCAGAGCGCGGATCCGGCAACCGTCGATTTTCCGATCGCCTACGTCAAGCGGTCGCTGCCCGATCCCATGGACGACGACCTGCGCGACATGCGCACCTTCCGCGTCGACGCCGATGTGTTCGTCAAGGATCGCGCCGACGCCAGCGTCGCCGAGCGCAACATCACCGATCGCATCACCGCGACCGGAATGTGGGACATCCGCGA
This sequence comes from Steroidobacteraceae bacterium, assembly GCA_044340335.1. Classification (GTDB taxonomy): domain Bacteria; phylum Pseudomonadota; class Gammaproteobacteria; order Steroidobacterales; family Steroidobacteraceae; genus UBA964. The sequence continues at coordinate 4,754 of JBIITU010000095.1, read as the reverse complement.
TCTCGAGGTGGCGTTCGACGGCACGAAGATGCTGTTCGCGATGCGAGGACCCATGGTTCCGAACGGCGACGAGGAAGACCAGCCGAGCTGGAACATCTGGGAGTACACCTTCGGCACCAACGCGCTGCGGCGAATCATCACCTCCGACATCATTGCCGAGGAAGGCCACGACGTCGCGCCGCACTACCTGCCGGACGGCCGCATCGTGTTCACGTCGACGCGGCAGCGCCAGGCCAAGGCCATCCTGCTCGACGAGGGCAAGCCGCAGTTCGACCCGCAGACGGAAGACCGGCGCGAGCCGTCGTTCGCGCTGCATGTCATGAACACGGACGGCAGTGCGATCCGCCAGATCTCCTTCAGCCAGAGCCACGACCTCGACCCCACCGTGCTGACCAGCGGCCGCATCCTGTTCACGCGCTGGGATACGGCGCCCGGCCGCAGCGCGATGCACCTTTACACGATCAACCCGGACGGCACCGACCTGCAGCTGCACTACGGCGCCGTGTCGCATGCCACCGGCAGCAACGGCGACACGATCCAGTTCACGAAGACGCGCGAGATGCCGGATGGCCGCCTGCTGTCGCTGGTGCGCGCCTTCAACGACGCCGACTTCGGCGGCGACCTCTACACGATCGACGCGCGCAGCTTCGTCGAGATCGGCCAGCCGCTGGCCGCCAACGCCGGCCTGCAGGGCCCCGCGCAAGCGCGCGCGACGGGCAACGATGTCCGCACCATCCCGGGCATTTCGCCTGGCGGCCGCTTCAGCGCCGCGTTTCCGCTGTGGGACGGCTCAGATCGCATCGCCGTCAGCTGGACGCAGTGCCGTGCCCAGCTCGCCGGCCAGATTCGTCCCTGCACCAACGACGTGCTGTCCGATCCGAACGTGCAACCGGCCCCGTCGCAGTACAGCATCTGGATGTACGACACGCGGCGCCGTGCCTTCCTGCCGCTGATGACGCCCGAAGCGGATCGCATGATCACCGATGTCGTCATCGCGCAGCCGCGTGCGCTGCCGGTCGTGATCCTGGACCGCGTTCCCGGTGTCAACCTCGATGCCGACTTCGTCAGTGAAGGCGTCGGCGTGCTCGATATCCGCAGCGTCTACGACTTCAGCGGCCGCGATTCGACCACGGCCGGCATCGCGACGCTCGCCAACCCGATGCTGACCACGGCGGCGCTGCGACCAGCACGGTTCATCCGCCTCGAGAAGGCCGTCTCGATACCGGACGAAGACACGCTCGACTTCCGCAACACCGCCTTCGGCACCGTCAACTTCATGCGCGAGATCCTCGGCTATTCGATGGTCGAGCCCGACGGTTCCGTGCGCATGAAGGTACCGGCAAACGTCGCGTTCCAGATCTCGATCCTGGATGCGAACGGCCGCCGCGTCTCGCCGCTGCATCGCAACTGGTTACAGGTTCGACCGGGTGAAGTGCTGTCGTGCAACGGCTGCCACACCCGCGACGCGCAGCAGCCGCGCTCGCACGGCCGCGCCGGCTCCTTCACCGCGGCCTGGGCTGGCGCGAGCGCTGGCACCTTCCCGGGCGCCGACCCGTTGCTCGCGCCGCAGAGCGGCGAGACCATGGCGCAGACCCGCGCCCGCTTGTCATGCCTGCTGACGGGCCCGGATCGCTGCCGCTCGATGCAGACATCGGTCGACGTCGGCTTCGAGGACATCTGGACCGATCCGATCGCCTCGGGGCGCCCGAAAGAAGACTCGTTCACCTATCGCTATGCCGATCTGCTGACGCCACCGCCCGTCGATGCAGCCTGCCTGACGCGCTGGACGTCCAACTGCCGCATCACGATCAACTACGAGCGCCACATTCACCCGCTGTGGGCCACACCGCGCGTGACCCTCGCCGCCGACAACGTGACCGTGCTCACCGACAACACCTGCGTCCGCTGCCACAGTCCGACCGACGCCGCGAATGCGAACGCGGTGCGTGTACCGGCCGGCCAGCTGGACCTGTCGGATGGGCCGTCCGAGGACCAGGCCGACCACTTCAAGAGTTATCGCGAACTTCTTTTCACCGACAACGCCCAGGAAGTTAACATGGGCGCTCTGAGAGACATTCTGGTAACTACGGGGATAGACCCGGTCACCAACCTGCCGATCCAGGTTACGGTGCCCGTTCCGCCCTCGATGGCCGCCGGAAATGCACGTGGCTCGACCCGCTTCTTCAGTCGCTTCGAAGCAGGCGGTACGCATGCCGGTTATCTGACGTCCGCGGAACTTCGCTTGCTATCCGAGTGGCTCGATATTGGCGCTCAGTATTACAACAACCCGTTTGCCGCCCCGCTCAACTGAGCCGTACGACCGACCCGTGCAAGCGCCGCGCATTGCGCGCGCGCTCGCGGTGGCGTTCGCCTGTGCCCTGCTGATCGCGCCCGCCGTGCAGGCGCAGGAGGCCGAGGCGCCTTCGCCGCGCGCGGCTGCCCGTGCCGAACGTGCGGAAGCCAAGGTCGAGCGCGCGGAGGCCAAGGCTGAGCGCGAGCGCGAGAAGCTGTTGCAGGTGTTCGTCGCGGAGCCGTATCTCGAACTGCGCACCGGCCCGGGGCGCGGCTACCCGGTCACCCAGGTCGTCGCGCGCGACGAGGCGGTCGATGTGCTGTTCCGCCGCACCGACTACCTGAAGGTTCGCACCGAGCGCGGTGTCGAGGGCTGGGCCAGCGCCCGCGACATGCAGAAGACACTGCTCGCCGATGGCTCGCGTTTCTCGCTGGACCTCGGCGACCGGGCGGGCTTCCAGTCGCATCGCTGGGAACTCGGTGCGATGGTCGGCGATTTCGACGGCGCCAATCTCGTCTCCGCCTTCGGCGCGTTCTCGCTGAACGACAACCTCAAGGTCGAGATCAGCGGTTCGCAATACCTGGGCGAGCAGCGCAACGGCTACATGGTCGAAGCCGGCCTGATCCACGTGTTTGCGCCGGAGTGGCGCATCTCGCCCTACATCACGATCGGTGGCGGCATTTTCAGCGTCGACGAAGACGCGCAGCGACCCAATCTCGTCGACCGCAGTGATCAATCTGCCTACGCGGGCATCGGTGCCCGGGTCTATCTGACGCGACGTTTCTTCCTGCGCGGTGAATACAAGGAACGCGTGATCTTCACGAGCCGCAACGACAACGAGGAACTCAGAGAATGGAAAGTCGGACTCGCGTTCTTCTTCTGACGCGCGCTGTCGCCGTTACTGCGCTGTCGGCGTTCGGCCTGTCCGGCTGTGCGGCGCTCAAGTGGCCATGGTGGGGCGATCGCGGTGAGACCGACGAGGCGACGCAGGTCGCCAGCACCGAGGAACTCGAGCAGGACGAGGCCGACGCCGCGCCGCCGCGCGTGATCGACCCCGAGGTCGAGCGGCGCGAAATCAAGCGCCCGAAGATCGACACCGAGAACTGGGAACTCGGCGCCTACTACGGCTTCCTGACCGTCGAGGACTTCGGCACGAATCCCTCCTATGGCGTGAAGGCGGCCTATCACGTCACCGAGGACTTCTTCTTCGAAGCCAATGTCGGCCGTTCGCGACTCGGGCTCACCAGTTTCGAACTGCTGAACCCGGGCGCCGATCCGCTCAACCTGGGCAATGAGAGACGGATCACGTACTACTCGCTGTCCTTTGGGTACAACTTCCTCCCGGGCGAGGTCTTTCTCGGTCGCAATCTCGCCATGAACAGCGCCTTCTACGTGATGGGCGGTGTGGGCAGCACGGAGTTCGCGCAGGAACAGAAGTTCACGCTGAACTTCGGTGCCGGCTACCGCATCCTGCCCACCGACTGGCTGACGGTGCACATCGACGTGCAGAACCGGGTGTTCGAATCGGACATCTTCGGCACGAACAAGGTCACCAACAACCTGGAAGCGCGGCTTGGCGTGACCGTGTTCTTCTGATTCCCCGAGGATGCCTGCCATGACAGCCCGCCCCACCCCTCCCAACGATGACACCACCAGCGACACCCGCCGTTCGCTGCTGGCGCTGTCACTCGCCGCGTTGCTGCCGCTGTCGCTCGCGCCCGCGGGCACTGCGGACGCGAAAGTCGCGCCAAATGCACCGGCGCCGGACTTCACCCTCGATGCCCGCGGCGGCCAGAAGCTGTCGCTGTCGCAGTACAAGGGCCAGGTCGTCATGATCAACTTCTGGGCCACCTGGTGCGGCCCGTGCCGGCAGGAGATGCCGCTGCTGGAAGCGATGTACGTCAAGTACAAGCGCATGGGCTTCACGCTGGTCGGCGTCAATGTCGAACCCGACTCCAAGGCCGCCGAAGATTTCCTGAAGAAGGTGCCGGTATCGTTCCCGATCGCCTTCGATCCGGACAGCAGCGTGTCGAAGCTGTATTCGGTGCAGGGCATGCCGAGCTCGATCATCATCGACCGCAAGGGCAATGCCCGCGTGATCCACCGCGGCTACAAGCCGGGTGACGAAAACGTCTATCTCGACCACATCCGCAAGCTGCTCAAGGAGTGACGCCATGTCGCAGGTTCGTCGCCACCCGCTGCGCACACTTTCGCTGCTCTGCTTCGCGACCCCGGTCGCATTGCTGCTGACCGGCTGCGCGCCCATCGAGCCCTGGGTCAAGCCGTATGAGCGCGAGCGGCTCGCCGATCCGATCATGGCCTTCGAACGCGACCCCGTATCGACCGCCTACATGGACCACGTGTTCGAGTCGCGCGAGGGCGCGCGCGGCGGCATGGGCGGCGCCGGCGGTGGTTGCGGCTGCAACTGACGCACGCCATGCCCTCCGTCTCCGGCAACATG
>JBIITU010000442.1:0-2789 GCA_044340335.1 Steroidobacteraceae bacterium | reverse complement strand
CGCGATACTCGCGATACTCGCGCTGCTCGCGCTGATCCCGGCCACGCATGCTGCTGTGCTGCCCGAAGAGCGGGTAGACGTCCTTTTCAAGAGTTACGACGGCGGCGGCGTGACGATCGACGGCCCGTCCGTGCTGGTGCGCAAGAACTTCGCCGACAAGGTCTCGGTGACGGCCAACTACTATGTAGACGCCGTTTCCTCGGCATCGATCGATGTCGTCACGACGGCAAGCCCCTACACCGAAGAGCGCATCCAGAAGAGCCTGTCGGTCGACTACCTGCGCGGCAAGACGACCTACAGCGCAGGCTACGTCGACAGCACCGAGTCCGACTACATCGCCAAGACGACCTATGTTTCGGTCAGCCAGGACATGTTCGGCGACCTGACCACCATCTCCTTCGGCTTCCGCCGCGGCGAGAACGAGATTTACCGCAACGTCAGGAATACCAGCGGCGTCCTGGAGCGCGACCCCGCGTTCGCGGCAGAAGCCGACACGCGTGGCTACAGCTTCAGCCTGACGCAGGTGATCACGCGCGACCTGGTGGCGACCCTCGCCTACGACCTGATGACCGACGAGGGCTTCCTGAACAGCCCGTACCGCTCGATCCGCTACGCCGACGCGACCGCGCCGATGGGCTACTTCTTCGACCCGGAGCGCTACCCCTCGACCCGCAGCAGCAACGCGGCGTCGGTGCGCGCCAAGTACTTCCTGCCCTGGCGCGCGGCTCTCGACGGGCGCTACCGTTTCTATACCGACACCTGGGGCATCGTCGCGCACACGGCCGAGGTCGGTTACACGCAACCGATGTGGGGCAGCTGGACCTTCGATGTCGAGTATCGCTACTACACCCAGGACGCCGCAGATTTCTATCGCGACCTGTTTCCGCGTCGCAATACGCTGAATTTCCAGGCGCGCGACAAGGAGATGTCGACGTTCACGGCACACACGATCGGCGTCGGGGCGACCTGGGAGTTCAAGATTGCGCGGATGCCGTGGCTCGAGCGCGGCACGGTCAACGCGCGCTTCGACCACATGATCATCCAGTACGACGACTTCCGCGACATCACCGCGGGGGGACGCGCAGGCACCGAGCCCTTCTACAAGCTCAACGCGAACATCATCCAGCTGTTCGTCTCCGCGTGGTTCTGAGCCGATCCGACTGAACCTGCGCGGCGCGCGCCGGTCTCAGACCCCAACGCTTACGTTAAGCTTGGGTTTTCGGGGTGCCCGTGCACCCCGCATCGGAGACGGCACCATGTTCAAACCAGTTCAATATCCCGCCGCGTTGCTGGCATTGGCCTTGTTCGCGTTGCCGGTAGCACCCGCGCAGGCACAGGCGCGCCAGGAAGCGCAGGTCATCGTCTCGACCCAGGTCCTCGAGGAGCTGCGCGGCCGCGCCGACCAGTTCATCCCCGACCGGTTGCTCGAACGTGCCTACGGCATCGCTGTGATCCCGGACGTCAAAAAAGCCGCGTTCATCGTCGGCGGTCGCGTCGGGCGCGGCGTGCTCGTCGTGCGGGACGCCAACGGCCGCTTCTCGAACCCGGCGTTCATCACGCTGAGCGGCGCGAGCGTTGGCTGGCAGGCGGGCGCGCAGGAGACCGACGTGGTGCTGGTCTTCACAACCCGCGCTGGCGTCGAAGGCATTGCGGATGGAAAGCTGACGCTGGGCGCGGATGCGTCGGTGGCTGCAGGTCCGGTCGGCCGCACGGCGTCAGCGGCCACGGATCCGACTTTCAGTGCCGAGGTGTACTCGTACTCGCGCAGCCGCGGCCTGTTCGCCGGCGTCGCGCTCGACGGCACGGTGCTTGCGATCAACCGCGACGCCAACAACCGGTACTACGGCCGTCGGGTTTCCAGCAACGATATCTTCAGCGGCGCGGTCCGCAAGGACACGGAATCGGTCCGCAGACTGCTCGCGACCATCGCCACCAGCACGTTGCCAGGCCGCCCGTCGTCAGGGCCACAGGCCACGGCGACACCCGCCCCCGCGCCAGCCACTGCTCCGGCGACGCCCGCGTCGGGCACGGGGCCCGACGCCCAGAGCTTTCCGATGGAAGACGCTGCGCCGGGCCAGGAGCCGCCGAAGTAACCCTGCTCCAGCGCGCGTTGCGCGCGGGGCGCGCGCGGCGGCGGATCAGCCCGGGCAGTGCACGCCGGTGCCGCCGATGCCGCAATAGCCGTTGGGGTTCTTGGCCAGGTACTGCTGGTGGTAATCCTCGGCGAAGTAGTACGGCGGCGCGTCGCGGATCTCGGTCGTGATGCTGCCGAAGCCCGCCGCAGTCAGGCCCGCCTGATAAGCGCGCTTGCTGGCCTCGGCCGCAGCACGCTGCTCCGGGCTGGTCACATACAGCGCCGATCGATACTGCGTGCCGACGTCGTTGCCTTGCCGCATGCCCTGCGTCGGGTCGTGCGCTTCCCAGAATGCCTTCAGCAGATCCTCGTAGCGAATCTTTGCCGGATCGAACACGACGCGCACCACTTCGGTGTGCCCGGTGCGGCCGCTGCACACTTCCTCGTAGGTGGGATTCGGCGTGTAGCCGCCGGCGTACCCGACCGACGTCGAATAGACGCCGGGCAGTTTCCAGAACAGGCGCTCCGCGCCCCAGAAACAACCCAGCGCGAAGTAACTGTCCGCGAGGTCAGCGGGAAACGGCGGTTGCAACGGCGCGCCATTGACGAAGTGCTTGTCGGGGACGCGCAGCGGCGTCGGACGGCCTGGCAGCGCATCCGCGGCGCTGATCATCTCGGTCTTGCGTCGGAACAGGCTCATGCAGCTCTCCTGACA
>JBIITU010000176.1:0-6773 GCA_044340335.1 Steroidobacteraceae bacterium | reverse complement strand
CGCGCGCCTGCTCGACCCGCCACACGAAGTTGAAGCCGTCTTCGACCTTGCGGATCGTGCCGATCAGGGTCCAGACCAGCAGCGCGAAGCCGACCGAGCCGACGATGCCGGACGACACGCTGTCGGCAAACTCCATCACGCGCGCCGTCAGTTCGGTGGCGTCGCGACCGAGCGGCCGGAAAAACTCGTAGATGATCGGCTCGAGATCGCGGTGCGCGTCGAAGACCTTCAGGATCGCGAAGCTGAAGGCCAGCAGCGGCACCAGCGACAGCAGCGTCGTGAACACGAGGCCCATCGCCCAGAGGTTGATCTGGCCGCGCGACAGGTCGCGCAGGATGGCATAGGGATAGCGCAGCAGCACGAGCGGCAGGGCGAACGGCTGGCCACGCTCGGCATGCCGGCTCCACAGCCAGCGGTCGCAGTAGTTCCACAGCAGCTCGAGCACGGGCGCAAGCATATCCGCTACGCTAGCCGCATGTCCGCGAAGTCCGGCTTTCCCGAAAGAATCGTCTGCCTGACCGAAGAGACGACCGAGACCCTCTACCTGCTGGAGGAGGATTGGCGCATCGTCGGCATTTCCGGCTTCACCGTGCGGCCGCCGCGGGCGCGGCGCGAGAAGCCGCGCGTGTCGGCGTTCACGTCGGCGAAGATCGACCGCATCATCGAGCTGCGTCCCGACCTGGTGCTCGGCTTTTCGGACCTGCAGGCCGACATCGCCGCCGCACTGGTGCGCGCCGGCATCGAGGTGCACGTGTTCAATCACCGCAGCGTCGCCGAGATCCTGCGCACCGTGCGGGTGCTCGGCGGCATGATTGGCTGCGAGGGCAAGGCGGCCGCACTCGCGGCGCGACTCGAGGCCGGTGTCGAGCGGATCCGCGCGGCCGCGGCGGCCTTGCCGCAGCGACCCAGGGTCTATTTCGAGGAATGGGACGAGCCGCAGATCTCGGCGATCCGCTGGGTTTCCGAGCTGATGGGCATTGCCGGCGGCGACGACTGCTTCCCCGAGCTCGCGCAGGCTTCGCTCGGCAAGGATCGCATCATCGCCGATCCGCTCGAAGTGCCGCGGCGCGCACCTGACCTCATCATGGGGTCGTGGTGCGGCAAGAAATTCCGCCCGGAACTCGTTGCGGCGCGACCGGGCTGGCAGGACGTGCCCGCGGTGCGCGACGGCGAGCTGCATGAGATCAAGTCGGCGATCATCCTGCAGCCGGGGCCCGCGGCGCTGACCGAGGGCCTCGAGGCGCTGCACGCGCGCATCGCCGCGTGGGCGCGGCGCCGCCCTAGCCGATCGTGACCGGTCCGGTCAGGCGTCGCAGCGCGGTCAGGTAGTTCTCGCTGGTCTTCGCGATGATCTCCGGTGGCAGCGCCGGACCCGGTGCCCGCTTGTCCCAGTCGAGCGTCTCGAGGTAATCGCGCACGAACTGCTTGTCGAAGGATGGCGGGCTCGTGCCCACGACATAACGGTCCATCGGCCAGAAGCGCGACGAATCGGGCGTCAGCACTTCGTCGATCAGCGTCAGTCGGCCGGCGGCGTCGACGCCGAACTCGAACTTGGTGTCGGCGATGATGATGCCGCGCGCGCGCGCATGCTCGGCCGCAAAGCGATACAGCGCCAGTGACGTGTCGCGCACCTGCGCGGCAAGCTCGGCGCCGATCAGCGCGACGATCGCGGCGTAGTCGATGTTCTCGTCGTGCTCGCCCGCGGGTGCCTTGCTGGCAGGCGTGAAGATCGGTTCGGGCAGCTGTTCTGCGAGCCGCAGCCCGGGCGGCAGAGCGATGCCGCAGACCGTGCCGCTGCGCTGGTAGTCCTTCCAGCCGGAGCCGATCAGGTAGCCGCGCACGACGGCCTCGAGGGGCAACGCGCGCAGCTTGCGGACGATGACGGCCCGGCCCTCGAGCAGTTCGCGCTCGTCGCGCTCGAGCGGCAGTTCGTCGAGGCTGCGGGTCGTCAGCTGGTTGGGGACGATGGCCGTGGTGCGCGCGAACCAGAAATTCGAGATCTCGGTCAGCACGTGGCCCTTGTGCGGAATCGGATCCGGCAGCACGACATCGAACGCGGACAGGCGATCGGTGGTGACGATCAGCATGTGCCCGGCGTCGACGTCGTAGATGTCGCGAACCTTGCCCGCGTGGATGCGGCGCAGGCGGCGCAGCGCGGTGGTATGAACGGTCTTCGTGGAAGCGGGCACGCGGCGATCCGTGGCAGTGGCGGCTTGTTACTATGACAGCATGAAGTGGAGCGGAAAAGTCTTCGGCGGCGTGCTCGGCGCGGTCGTTGGCGGACCGATCGGCGCGGCGCTCGGTGCGCTGGCCGGGCACGCCTACGACGAGCAGGGCGGCGGCGGCGCCAGCGGCGCTGCGCGTGGCCGCGATCGGCCGACGTCCGCACAGGTTTCCGACCGCTTCTTCCGCAGCACGTTCGAAGTCATGGGTCATGTTGCCAAGGCCGACGGACGCGTCTCCGAGCGCGAGATCGACGCGGCGCGCGCGATCATGCGCGACTTCCGCCTGGGCCAGCCGCAGATCGATGCCGCGATCGACTGTTACTCGCGCGGCAAGCGCGCCGACTTCGACCTGCGCGAATCGATCGGCGGCCTGATCTCAGCCTGCGCCGACCGACCCGACCTGCTGCGCATCTTCCTCGAGATCCAGTTGCGTGCCGCGCTGCTCGGCACCGACCTGCGCGGTCCCTCGCGGCCGCTGTTGCAGCGGATCGCGGCCGCACTCGGCGTCGGCGGCATCGAGTTCGCGCACCTCGAGGCCGTGCTGCGCCTGCGCCAGGGTTCGGCCCGCACGCGCGCGGCCGATGCAGCGGTCGATGCAGCGCGGCTGGCCGAGGCCTACGAGGTGCTCGAGGTGGCTGCCACCGCAGGCGATGACGAGGTGGTGAAGGCGTATCGGCGGCAACTGTCGCGCCATCACCCTGATAAGCTGAAGGCCAACGGCCTGCCGGAATCCATGCTCGAGCACGCGAAGCAGCGCACTCAGCAGATCATCGAGGCCTGGGAACTGATCCGTGCGCGGAGGGGCTTGAAGTGACTGGCATGCGGCAGCCGGACTGGATCGCGCCGTCGATCCTGTCGGCGAATTTCGCGAAACTCGGGTCCGAGGTCGATGCGGTGCTCGCCGCCGGCGCGGACATCGTCCATTTCGATGTCATGGACAACCACTACGTGCCGAACCTGACGATCGGCCCGCTGGTCTGCGAGGCGCTGCCCAAGCATGGCGTCACCGCACCCATCGATGTGCATCTGATGGTGCGACCCGTCGACCGCATCGTGCCGGACTTCGCGCAGGCCGGTGCCACCTACATCAGCTTCCACCCGGAGGCGAGCGAGCACGTCGATCGCACCATCGAGCTGATTCGCGAGCACGGCTGTCGGCCCGGCCTCGTGTTCAACCCGGCGACGCCGCTGCACTGGCTCGATCACACGCTGGCCAAGCTCGACCTGGTGCTGCTGATGTCGGTCAACCCGGGCTTCGGCGGGCAGAAGTTCATCCCTTCGGCGCTCGACAAGTTGCGCGAGGTACGCCGGCGCATCGACGCCAGCGGTCGTGCCGTGCGGCTCGAGATCGACGGCGGCGTGAAGGTCGACAACATCGGCGCGATCGCCGCGGCCGGCGCCGACACCTTCGTGGCAGGTTCGGCGATCTTCGGGTCGCCGGATTACGCCGCGACGATCCAGCAGATGCGCGGGCAGATCGCGGCCGCGGCGCGCTGATGCGCTGACCGGCCGACGCGCCAATGAAAACGCCCGCGCGAGGCGGGCGTGTTCGTGATCGCAGTCGATGTGCGACTCAGGTGTCGTCGTCGTCGTCCCAGTCGTCATCGTCGTCGTCGTCGGCGGCAACCGCAGCGCGACCTGGCGCAGCCTTGGCGGGAGCTGCGGTGGCCGCACCCTTGACGGGCACGATGACCGGGCGCGTCTTGATCTTCGGGCGCGCATTGAACACGACGATGGTCTTGCCGGTGGCGCGCAGCAATCCCTGGTCTTCCAGCACCTTCAGCACGCGGCCCGCCATCTCGCGCGAGCAGCCGACCAGCCGCGACAGTTCCTGGCGCGACACCTTGATCTGCATGCCCTCGGGATGCGTCATCGCATCGGGCTCGCCGCACAGGTCCATGATCGCGTGCGCGACCCGACCCGTCACGTCGACGAAGGCGAGGTCACCGAGCTTCTTGTTGGTGCGGTCGAGGCGCGTCGCGAGCTGGGTCGCGAGCTCGAAGATCAGGCCCGGGCTCTCGGCAGCGATCTGACGGAAGCGCGGATAGGTCATCTCGGCGAGTTCGCACTGGCCGCGCGTGCGGACCCAGGCGGTGCGCGTTGGCTGTTCGTAGAACAGGCCCATTTCGCCGAAGAACTGGCCCTTGTTCAGGTAGGCCAGCACCATCTCGTTGCCTTCCTCGTCCTCGATCATGACTTCGACCGAGCCGGAGATGATGTAGTAGAGAACGTCGGGCAAGTCGCCGGCGTGGATGATGACCGTCTTCGATGGGACGGTGCGAATCCGACAGTAGCTCAGAAAGCGGTTGATCGCCGGAATGTCGCTGAGCGGCTTGACCGTTTCGTCCACCACAAAAACCCCCTGATTCATGCGCAATCGCGCTTGTTGGGGGACGTTTTATACATAAGCCGAGCGCGGCGCAAGGCAGAATGTCGATCAGACCCAATAACTTGTGAAGGTCATCACACGCGCAGTCGCACGCATCACCTCCTTGATGGGGGTCGGCAGCTCGGTGCCGCCGGCGGCGATGGCAGCCTGACCGTGCTCGATTTCGTCCTGTTTCATCTGCTCGAGAATGGCGCGGCTGCGCGCGTCCTCGGGCGGCAGGCGATCCAGGTGCGACTCCAGATGACCCTCGACCTGGCGCTCGGTCTCGGCGACGAAGCCGAGGCTGACGCGATCGCCCAGTGCGGCTGCAGCCGCACCCAGGGCAAAGGATCCGGCATACCACAACGGGGTCAGCAGGCTGGGTCGGGAGTCGAGTTCCTTCAGCCGCTGTTCGCACCAGGCCAGGTGATCCGTTTCCTCGCGACCCGCGTGCAGCAGCAGTTCGCGCGTTTGCGGGTTGCGGGCAAAGGCGGCCTGGCCCTGGTACAACGCCTGCGCCGCGACTTCGCCCGAATGGTTGACGCGCATCAGGCCGGCGACGTGACGGCGTTCCCGGTCTGACAGGTGGGCCGGGTCCACCGACCCGGCGCCTGGACCAGGTGCGGACCCCGGGGAGGGCCCGGGGGTGGGCCGGGCTGCCCGGTGTTCGGCCAGCACGGATCGCAGCGCGTTGTCCGCTGTCGTCAGCAGGGGCTCGAGCAGTCGGTCGAGGCTCATCGGGTGTGTGCTCCGGTTACACATCATTATAGTGCCGTGGCGGGGGTGGCGGCAGGCCCCCCCCGGGGCCTCGGCCGGCCGGGCGGGCCGGGCGGGCCGGAACCTACGGGTCCTTTGCAAAGCCGGGACCGCTTGAGTACACTGCGCGACCTTTTCGGTGACCCGACCGAGGCCGTCCCCATTGCGGGCGAGCGGCGTGCGGATGCGGGTGGAGATTCAGATGAGCACGGTATTCGCCAAACCCCAGACGGTGCAGGGCGACTGGTTCGTGGTTGACGCGAACGGTCAGACGCTCGGTCGCCTTGCCTCCAACATTGCGCTGCGGCTGAAGGGCAAGCACAAGGCCATTTACAGCCCGCACGTCAACATGGGCGACCACATCGTCGTCGTGAATGCCGACAAGATCCGCGTCACGGGCCGCAAGCTCAGCGACAAGATCTACTACCACCACACCGGCTTCATCGGCGGCATCAAGTCGATTGCGCTCGACAAACTGCTCGCGAAGCACCCGGAACGCGTGATCCAGATCGCGGTCAAGGGCATGCTGCCGAAGACCGTGCTCGGCCGGCAGATGTTCCGCAAGCTGCACGTGTTTGCCGGCAACCAGCATCCGCATCAGGCGCAGCAGCCCAAGCCGCTGTCCTTCTGATTCCACGCAGGCCAAGTACAAGTAGGTTATTCGCAATGCCCGCTATCCAATACGGCACCGGCCGACGCAAGACCGCCACGGCGCGGGTCTACATCAAGCCGGGCACCGGCAAGATCACCGTCAACGAGCGCACGCTCGACGAATTCTTCGGTCGCGAAACCGGCCGCATGATGGTGCGCCAGCCGCTCGAGGCGGTGCAGCTCGACAGCCGCTTCGACATCACCGTGTCGGTCGCGGGCGGCGGCATCACCGGCCAGGCCGGCGCGATCCGCCACGGCATCACTCGCGCCCTGATCGAGTACGATGAAACCCTGCGCCGGCCGCTGCGCGCGGCGGGCTTCGTGACTCGCGATGCGCGCGAAGTCGAACGCAAGAAGGTCGGTCGTCGGAAGGCGCGCCGCGGTCCGCAGTACTCGAAGCGCTAAGCCGGCTTCAGAGGGGCGGAACGCTTCTCGATCCAGCAGCTCATTTGGGGGATCGTCTAGCGGTAGGACAACGGACTCTGACTCCGTTTACCTAGGTTCGAATCCTAGTCCCCCAGCCAAAGCAAAAAGGCCCGCTCGAAAGAGCGGGCCTTTTTCATTGCAGCTGCCGAAGCCGGGTGGCGGGCGGTGCTCGAGGTTCAGAGTTGGCGCACGCCGCCTGGCCCGCCGACCAGCACCACGTCGGCGCCGCGGCGGGCGAACAGTCCGACCGTGACGATGCCTGCGATCTGGTTCAAGTCGGTCTCGAGTGCCGGCGGATCGATGATGCGCAGGTGATGCACGTCGAGGATGTGGTTGCCGTTGTCCGT
>JBIITU010000175.1:0-6805 GCA_044340335.1 Steroidobacteraceae bacterium | reverse complement strand
GTGCATGATCGTGTCGCAGGTCGCGATCCGCAGGCCGTCCGCCTGCAATCCGGCGGCGAGGGACTGGTCGACGCGATCGATGACGAAGCCATCGAGCAGCGAGCCGTAGTGGCGTGCGACGGCCGTTGCCGAAATCTCGAGTCCGAATTCCGCCATGAGCTTCGCCGCGCAGCCTTTCAGTGCCTGTCCGCCCACGATCGGGCTGACCCCGACGATAGGGCAGTCGAGCCCCGACAGCCAGCCCCGCCACGCAGGAATGGCCAGGATGGGGTCGATGCTGAGCCAGGGGTTGGACGGGCACAGCAACACGGCCTCGGGTTGCCAGCCGGCGGCCTGCGCTCGCAGCAGCGGAGCCGGCAGGCGGGCGTTGGCGGCGCCGACGTACTCGATCCGATCGACCCGGGGCTGCGCGCGGCGGGCGACGAAGTAATCCTGGAAGTCGAGCAGCCCGGCATCGGTGTGCAACCGGGTCCGCACTATGTCATCCGTCATCGGCAGCAGCGTCTGGCTGATGCCCAGCCGGGTGCAGACTGCGGCCGCGACGTCGCTGGGACGTTCGCCGGCGCGCAGCCGCGCGCTGCGCCAGACATGCAGCGCGAGATCCTGGTCGCCGAGGTTGAACCAGTCGGGTCCGCCGAGCGCGCGCAGTGCAGCCATGAACTGCCAGGTCTCGCCGCGGCGGCCCCAGCCGCGATCGCCATCGGCGAGGCCGGCGACGGCGTAGGTCACCGAATCGAGGTCCGGGCAGATGCTCAGATCGAGATGGGTGAAATCGTCGCCCGTGTTGCAGACCACGCACAGCTCGCCGGCACCCAGCACGCGCGCGAGGCCGCGCGCCAGCTTGGCGCCGCCGACGCCGCCCGACAGCGCGAGGATGCGGGCTTTCACCGGAACAGATCCTCGCGGCGGTCGCGCTGCAGCACGCGCGCGCCCTGGCCGGCATCCGTTGCCCCGAAGCCGCGCACCAGCACGGCCGGCCGCCCCTCGTTCGCCTGGCCCATCAGCAGCGAGGCGGCCGCAGCGATTTCGTCAGCGACGCCGATGTCGGTGCGGCGCAGTTCGCGACCGAACAGGTCGGCGCGACCGCGCGCATCGACGACGACCGGCAGCCCGGCGGCGCCGATGGCCTGGCCGACGGTGCCCCGCCGCCAGGCGCGTCCGATGCTGTCGATGATCAGCACGCCGCACTCGACGCCGGTCAGCGCGGCGAGCTCGTTGCGCAGCCGCGTGGCGGAGGCATCCGGATCGACGGGCAGCAGCAGGGCCTGCGCATCCGCGCCGGACTCGTTGACGTTCGACTGGTCGATGCCGGCGTTCGCGAGCACGAAGCCGGACTGATGCTCGACGATCAGCACCTCGCGGCCGACGCGCAGCACGGCCCGCGATTCGCGCAGGATCAACTCGACGAGGCGCGGATCCTTGCCGGTGCGCTGCGCGAGTGCGAGTGCGCGGCGCGACGGCGTGACGCTCGCGAGTGCGACGCGCCGGCCCTCGGCCTTGGAGACGATCTTCTGCGCCAGCACGAGGACATCGCCGGACTGCAGCGACAGGTTCGCGGCGCGCAGCGCGGTGTCGAGCAGCGGCGCGAGCGCGTCGCCCGCGCTGATCAGCGGCAGTCCGGGCAGGCCGATCAACTCCAGTCGGGACGGGGCCGCGTAAGTCATGCGTGGATCACGCGCGGCGCTGCGGCGAACCGCGCCTCAGTGCGAGGCGCCGTCGGTGATGCGTATGCCAGCGCCCTCGAACTTGTAGCGCTTGTTCATGCCGATCAGGATGGACGTCAGCGCTTCGGCGGCGGCCGAGTTCGCAAGCGGCCCGGCGTGCCAGGCGCGCAGCTGGCCGCGAGCGAGCAGTTCGATGACCAGCTGCCGCGCCGGCTCGCTGTCGCCGGTGACGAGCACGTCGCAATCGGGCACGACGCCTTCGGCGAGGTAGTGCGCGGAGATGTTCTGCAGCGCGGAGACGACGCGCACGCCGTCCCCGAGTGCCTGCTGCGCTTCGACCGCCGCGCTGCCTGCGGCAGGCAGCTGCACGCGCATGACTTTGGGCGGGCGCAGCGGCACGGTCGTGTCGACCAGGATCTTGCCCTGCACGGCGGCGCGCACTGCGGCAAGCGTGTCGGCATGCGCAGCATACGGCACTGCCAGCACGACCACTTCGCCAGCCTGCGCCGCTTCGGCCAGTCCGGCGCCGCGCGCCTGTGCACCTGGCAGCTCGGCGACGAGCTGTGCTGCTGCTGCTGCCGCGCGGCCCGCATCGCGTGAACCGATCACGACTTCGATGCCCTGCCGGGCCAGGAAACGCGCCACGCCGCCGCCGAGATCGCCGGTGCCACCCAGCACCGCGACGACACGTGGCAGGGGCAGCGGCGCTGGCTTGTCGGCTGCGGCAGCGCCGGGGGCAGGGGTGGTCATGCGTCAGGCCCTCAGTTTCGAAACGACGTGTTCGCCGATGATGCGCAGGCCGTCCATCGGGTCGTCGTGCAGGCGCAGCGCGACTTCAGTCAGGCCTGCCTTGCCGAACAGCTTGAAGCGCTCGATCTCGCGGTCGAGATCCTCGAGCCCGCCCGTCGAGGTGAAGTACTCGCACAGCCGGTTCGGGATCTCTTCCGCCATGCCCTTGATGTGGCCGGAGCGGTCGAACCACGCTGCGACGCAGTTGTCGTAGTTGGCGCGCACGAGTTGCACCTCGTCGGGCGACAGCACGTGCGCGAGCAGCTCGGGGTCGAGCTTGCGCGCGCGCCAGGCGAGTTCGCGGCGCGATTCGCGATAGCCTTCCTTGCGATCACGCTTGAGGTGCCAGGCCCAGAACGTGTTGGCGCGCACCGGTGCCATGCCGGCCTCGCGCTTGGCAGCACCTTCGCGCACTTCGTCCATCGCCTGTGCCATGACTTCCGGCGGCGTGCAGCCGATGAACACGCCGTCGGCGACCCGGCCGAACATGCGCATCATCTGCTCGCGATAGGCCGTGCCGTAGACCTGCGGCGGTGGCGACTTGGCCCACGGGTAGGCACAGGGCAGGCGGATCTGGAAGTCCTCGCCTTGGTAGCCCTTGGCGATGTGGCCCAAGGCCGCGCCGCGCACGATCTCGATCGATTCACGCACGGCGCGCACGACCTTGGGCGGCTTCGCCAGGTTCATCGCATCGACATTGCCCTCGCCAGCGCCGACCGCAATGACGCCGCGGCCGCCGCTCATCTCGTTCAGCGACAGCAGCGAGTTGGCGATCTTGAGCGGGTGCATTTCGAACGGGCTGACCGCGAGCGGGCCCATCAGGAGCTTGGTGGTTCGCTCGGCGAGCACGGCGGCGGACAGGAAGGCGTCCCAGTGCGCGAAGAAGTTGGAGGTCCACAAGGCGCGGATGCCGTACTTCTCGGCCTCGACGCCGAGTTCAGCGACCTGGCGCGGGGTCAGGTCGGGCTCGAGAATGATGTCGACTTCCATCGTCGTTCCTCAGGCAAAGGGTCTGCGGATTCTACTGAAAGGCGCTGTCCGGCCTGTCCGACAGGCGGCGCAGTATCAGGCATAAAGCGGCAATCGGACACCCTCGAATACCTGCGCCACCCCCTGCGGATCGAGCGCCGCGGCGGCCCGATTGACCCGCTGCCGGTCGAGGTGCGGGGCCAGCATGTGCATGAAATCGTGGGCGTAGCGCCGCAGGAAGGCGCCCCGCCGGAAGCCCACCCAGGTCAGGTGGCGCGGGAACAGGTGCTGGGCATCGATCGAGACCAGGTCGGGATCGTCGGTCGGGCTGACCGCCATGGCCGCGACGATGCCGACGCCCATGCCCAGGCGCACGTAGGTCTTGATGACGTCGGAATCGCGTGCCGTCAGCGCGATGTCGGGCTCTAGCCCGGCGCGCTCGAACGCGTTGCGCAGCGACGACGGGCCGCTGAGGCTGAACACATAGGTGACGATGGGGTGCTGGGCGAGCTTTTCGATCGTGACCTGTTTCGCGCGAGCGAGCGGGTGGTCGCGCGGCACGACGAGCCGGCGGTGCCATTCGTAGCAGGGCAGCAGCACGCAATGTTCGAACTCGGCGTTCGAGCCGGTCGCGACCGCAAGGTCGACATGCTCGGTGTGCATCATGTCGGCGATCTGCTCCGACGTGCCCTGGTGCAGGTGCAGGCGCACCTTGGGGTAGCGTTCGCGGAAGCGCGCAATCGCCGGCGGCAGTACGTAGCGCGCCTGCGTGTGTGTCGTGGCGATCGACAGCGTGCCGCGCTGGTCGTCGCGCAGATCGAGTGCGAGGCCGCGAATCGCCTGCGCTTCACGGATCATGCGCTGAGCGCGTTCGACGACGCGCTGGCCGTGCTGCGTCAGGCGCTTCAGGGCGCGGCCTTCGCGCACGAAGATCTGGAAGCCCAGTTCGTCCTCGAGCAGCTTGATCTGCCGACTGACGCCAGGCTGCGATGTGTGGAGCTTGTCTGCGGCCGCCGAGATGTTGAGCTCAGACTCGACGATCGCGACCAGATAGCGAAGCTGCTGCAGTTTCATGGCAGGATTGTAGGCGCATGAACATCGAACGTGGTTACTTCAGGGCTCCGACCGGCCAGGTTCATTATCGGATCGCGGGTGCCGGGCGGCCCTTGCTGCTGCTGCACCAGTCGCCGCTGTCGGGCGCGCAGTTCCATGCCGTGCTGCCCCGGCTCGCGGCGCGCGGTTTTCACGTGCTCGCGCTCGACATGCCCGGCTTCGGCATGTCTGACCCGGCGCCCGAACCGCTGACGCTGGACTCCTATGCGAGTTGCCTGCCAGCCGCCCTCGATCACTGTGGCTGGGCAGACGCGGCGCTGCTCGGGCATCACACCGGCGCGGTGATTGGCGCACTGTTCGCGGTTGCGCAGCCGCAGCGGGTGTCGTCGCTGATCCTGAACGGATTTCCTTTGCTGACGGACGCCGAGCGCGCGCATTTCGGCACCTTCTATTTCGGCCCCAAGGAGCCGCAGCCGGATGGCTCCCACCTGCTGGTGGCCTGGCAGAACCGGCTGCGTTCGACGCCCGGCTGGAGCGACCTTGCGCTGATGCATCGCTACACCGTGGAAGGGCTCGTCAGCGGCGCCACGAACTGGAAGGCGTTTCCGCTGATCATCAATGCCGACCTGACTGCCCTGCTGCGCGCGATCCCCGTGCGCACGCTGCTGCTGACCAACACGGGCGAAGACCTGTACGACGCCACCCGCCGCAGCCACGCGATCCGCAGCGACTTCGCCTACGCTGAGCTCAGCGGCGGGTCCCACGACATCGCCGACGAACAGCCAGACGCCTGGAGCGACGCCGTGGCCGCGTTCCTGCGCGGCTGACGTCGAAACAGCCGCATGAACGCCGACCCCGAATTCCGCGCTACGCCCGCGCCGGCGCCCGCACTGCGACCACTCGAGTCGTTCACTTTCGATGCGCGCTTCGTCGCCGCGCTGCCGGGCGATCCGCTGTCGGACAACACGGTGCGGCAGGTGCCCGATGCCTGCTACAGCCGCGTCGCGACCACGCCGGTCGCGGCGCCGCGATTGCTCGCATGGTCAGACGCGCTCGGCACCGAGTTGGGCGTCGCGCGGCCGCGCGGCGCCGACGCGCCGGCCGTGCTGGCCTTGGCGGGCAACCTCGTGCTGCCGGGCATGCAGCCCTACGCCGCGCGTTACGGCGGGCATCAGTTCGGCAACTGGGCCGGGCAACTCGGCGACGGTCGCGCGATCACGCTGGGCGAGCTGATCGCCGCCGACGGTCGGCGCCACGAACTGCAGCTCAAGGGCGCGGGCCGCACGCCGTACTCGCGCTTCGCTGATGGTCGCGCCGTGCTGCGTTCGTCGCTGCGCGAGTTCCTGTGCAGCGAGGCGATGCATCACCTTGGCGTGCCGACGACACGCGCCTTGAGCCTGGTCGCGAGCGGCGAGGGCGTCGTGCGCGACATGTTCTACGACGGCCGCGCGCGCACCGAGCCCGGCGCCATCGTCTGCCGGGTCGCACCGTCGTTCGTGCGCTTCGGCAACTTCGAGATCCATGCCGCGCAGGGTGAGGCGACGACGCTCGCGAAGCTCTGCGAGCATGTCATCGCCACTCATTTCCCGCAGCTCGCCGCCGGCAATGCCGAGACCCGCATCGGTGACTGGTTCATCGAAGTGTGCCGGCGAACCGCCGACCTGATCGCGCAGTGGATGCGCGTCGGCTTCGTGCACGGCGTCATGAACACGGACAACATGTCGATCCTGGGGCTGACGATCGACTACGGCCCGTATGGCTGGATGGAAGACTACGAGCCGGGCTGGACGCCCAACACGACCGATGCCGGCGGACGTCGCTATTGCTTCGAGGCCCAGCCCCAGATCGGGCAGTGGAACCTCGCGCGCCTCGCTGGCGCGTTGCTCGAACTTCTGCCGGAGCGCGCACCGTTCGAGCAGGGGCTGGCCGAGTATCGGCGGCGCTTCGATTCGGAGTACCGGCGCCTGTATGCCGCGAAGCTCGGGCTGCCGCGGCTGCACGGCGACGCAGACGACGCGCTGCTCGGCGACATGTTCGCGCTGATGGAAGCCAGTGCCGTGGACTTCACGATCTTCTTCCGCCAGCTTGTCGCCCAGCCACTCGAGATGGTCAGCGCGTCGCAGCGGCTCGAGCTGCTGGCGATGGCGAGTCACGCCGAGCCCGCGTTCGACGACACGACCGCTGCGCGCTGGCTGGCATGGCTCGAGCGTTACATCGCTGCGGCCCGCGCTGCGCTGCCGGCGGAAGCGGCCGCGCGCGCCGCGGCGGCTGCCGAACGGGACACCGCAATGCGCGCCGCCAACCCCTGGATCGTGCCGCGCAATTACCTC
>JBIITU010000304.1:0-4355 GCA_044340335.1 Steroidobacteraceae bacterium | reverse complement strand
CGCCGTCACCCCGTCGCTGACGACCGTGAACGTCGATCCCGTCGATGCCGGCCAGGCCAACCGCTTCCTCTACGCCGGCGCCGAGCCGGTGGAGTGGTGGCGCCTCGACGGCGCCGGCCACCCGGCCCCGAGCCGCACCGTCCTGGCAGGCAACGCCGTCTCCGGACCCCAGAACCGCGACGTCGAGTTCGCCGAGATCGCGTGGAACTTCTTCCGTTCGCTGCTGCCTGCGGCAGCACTGGTCCCGAGCGGGGATCCTCCGCAGGCCAGCGGCAGCGGCCCCTACACGATCACGCGCGCCATCGGCACCGCCACCCTGTCCGTGCCGGCCATCCTCGACAAGCCCGCAGGCGACACGTTCGACGTGATGCTGCTGTTCCACGGTACGGTGGGCGAGGACAGCCTGGTGCTCGATGCGGCCCGCACCACGCTGGAGAGTTTCGGCGCGCTGTTCGACCACCGCGACCTGCTGCTGGTGAGCGTCGCCTATCCGGAGGAAGGCCTGCTGATCGGCGACAACGTCCGGCATGCCGAAGCGGCGCTGCAGTGGGTCCGCGAGAGCGCAGCGCGGGAGCTCGGGATCACCGTCCGCCGCGTGTTCCTCGCCGGGCACTCGCAGGGCGGCTACATCGTCACGCGTCTGAACACGCTGCAAACGGTCGACGGCGTCATCGCCAACGCGCCGGGGCCGCTGGACCTGGTGTTCCGCTGCGGGCTGGAGGAGGACGGGGCCCTCGCGGCCGGCCGCGTGTGCACCCGGCTGCGGCAGGCATACGGCACTACGCGGCAGAATCCCGGGGCCTACCGGGCGCGCTCGCTGCTCGAATTCACCGGCAACCAGCGCTCGCCGCTGCTGGTCGTGCAGGGGCTGGCGGACACGCCGATCCAGATGGCCAACTGGCCGCTGTTCCGCCAGCAGCTCGAGTCCTGCGGCCCCTGCGCGGCGCGCACGATCCTCGAGCTGCCGCTCCTGGGTCACCAGTCCCTGTTCAGCAGCGCCGTCGCGAAGCGGACGTTCAACGAATTCCTCGAGCGACTTCGCCGCGCCAACTGAGTTCCGGGAGCCGGCGGCGGCCGGGCGGATCCGATCGCTTTGAATAAACCTTCCGATCTGCGGATCGTAATCGCGGAAGTAGTTGTAGCTCCGCAGTTCCGCTAGGTGTCGTTCAATTCGAGGTGGCCAGGTAATCGCGCCAATACGCGGAAGTCACTGGGTCGGCAATCCCTGTTCCGTTTGCCAGCAGCTCTTGAGCGGCGCGATTCCCAGCCTCTGCCGCGCGGACGCACCAGGCAGCCGCGCGCAACGGATCACGGGTACCACGGTCGCCGGCAAGGTATGCACGCGCGACACCTAGTTCGAATCCTCCGTCAACGTTGAGGCCAGCGATCGCCGCCTTCCGCGCCCACATCGCCCCGCGTCCTTCGTCATACGGCACGCCAATGCCGTGGGCATACAGCTCAGCAAGGAGTAGCATCGTAGGCCCATCCCCGTCACGGGCAAACGTGACCAGCACCGGTAGCGCCTCTGCCGCATGCCCTGCTTTCGCTAAGCTGACTGCCTGCCGTAGAGGCTCGCGATCCTCGTATTGCAGCAAGCGAGGGACGACCCACACCCCAACCACGATAGCGGCTGCTGCCAGCAGCAGCGTCGCTACGGTTGCCACGCGTCTGCGGCTAGGCGTCACGGAATCACCGTGAGAGTGTTCTTGGAATCGCGCCGCAGTATGTCGCGAATCGACTCGAACTGACGTTTGGCAACTGGGTTCGTCTGGATTACCGTGATGCACCCTTGCGAGAGCCCGTATCCGAGATGCAAGAAGAATTCGCAGCGACCGATGCCAAGGCGGCACGACCATTCCTTGACGATCCCTTGCTTCAGCCACCACGAGCCCCCATATTTCTCCGAGGCGATCATGTCGTAACTGCCTGGCGGAACAGGTCCGATGTCCGGCCGGTCAGCGCACTTCGGATTGTCTTGACACTCCGCGCCTAAGCCAGAAAGAACACCCGCGGGACCAATCATTCCTGCGCGCGAGTAGTCATCCGAGTCGCAGACGAGCGTGCGCTTGGTAATCGAGTACGTGCACTTGGCTAGGCCGAGCGGATCGCTCGCCGTAACCGGGCTGCCGTCAACATAGGCATAAATGATTGGCCCCGACGACCAGTCGTCGTAGGACAAGGCATTTTTGCTAGACGCCTCAAGGGCTTGCGGGCGGATGAAGAAGACGCGCTCGTTCGGGCCGGAGCCGCTTGGGGACGGTGGCTCCCGTTAGTTCGAAGATTTGCTGTTCAGTAAATATTGCTACTGACGTGCCCCCCGTTTTAGTACGGCCCGGGGTTGGAGTCCGCGGTTAGTTGTCGACCTCTTCCTTCTTCCTCTTCGTCACCAGCGTAGCCGCATAGCGAGCTGGAGCCAGGTAGCCCAGCCGCGAGTGCGGTCGATCCTCGTTGTACTCGATCCGCCAGTGCTCGATCACCCGCCGCGCCTGCGCCATCGTCACGAACCAGTTCTCGTTGAGGCACTCGTCGCGGAAGCGACCGTTGAACGACTCGATGTACGCGTTCTCGACCGGCTTGCCGGGTCGGATGAACGCGAGCTGCACGCCGTTCGTGAACGCCCACGCATCGAGCGCCTGGCCCTCGAACTCCGGGCCGTGATCGACGGTGATCGACGACGGCCTCCCGCGCGTCTCGGCGAGCCGTTGCAGCACCGCCACGACGCGTCGCCCAGTGAGCGACGTGTCGACCTCGATCGCCAAGCACTCGCGCGTGCAGTCGTCGACGATGTTCAAGCTGCGCAGCTTGCGACCGTCCGCGAGCGCGTCGGCGACGAAGTCCATCGACCAGCTGACGTTCGGCGCCGTCGGCTTCGGCAGCGGACGTCGCTCGCCGAGCGCTTAACGCTTACGCTTCCGGCGCTTCACGGCGAGCCCTGCATCGCGATACAGCCGGTACGTGCGCTTGCGGTTCACCGCGTAGCCCTCACGCCGCAGCAGGACGTCAAGCCGCCGATAACCCCACCGGCGCTTCACCGCCGCCAGTTCCTTCAGGCGCGCCGCGATCTCCTGCGAGCCCGCGCGACAGCTCTGGTATCGGTACAGCGAACGCGAGATGCCGATCAGCCCGCACGCCCGCGTGACGCCGTAGCCGCGCTCCTGATGAGCACAGTCACGCCCTCACGTCGCGCCTGCGGGCTTACCATTTTCGGCCCAGCAGATCCTTCAGCGCGGCTTTATCGAGCTCCGCTTCCGCGAGCAGCTTCTTGAGCTTCGCGTTCTCGGTCTCGAGGTCCTTCAGGCGTCGCACGTCGGGCACGGTCATCCCGCCGAACTTCGCCTTCCAGTTGTAGAACGTCGCTGGCGAGATCCCGTGCTTGCGACAGAGGTCCGCGGTCTTCGCGCCGGCCTCCGACTCCTTCAGCACCTTGACGATCTGCTCATCGGAAAACTTCTTGCCCTTCATCGTCCGCTCCTTCGAGCGGACTCTACCCCGGTTTCGTACTATTCACGGGGGGCACGTCACAGGGGATTCAGGCGGGGTGGTGGTGTCGGGCAGATCGGGAGCCAGGAGACTGGAACTGGTGAACAGCGCCGGAGGGCCCGGAACGGGGAAATTCAGGCGGCCCTCCTCGGTAAAGAGCGCTAGGGCGGGTGGTCCAGGGCGGGTGGTTTTAAAGTACTGTCCGTATTTGAACCACGATGTTATCCACAGCCCTCACTCTGCACACCTGTGCAGAGTTTCCCTAGGCAGACCGACGAGGTGTGATGAATGAACTCCGCAGGTGACGCAACAATGCGATCCAACCTCCACTTCGTTGCGAATGAAGCCGCTGACTTCCTTGCATCCCTGCCCACCCGCCACGTTTGCAACACAGCGACTCCGGAAGAGATGATTCGGGTCCTGGACAGGCCTTTCCCGGAACACGGCTCCCCCGCCGAGCTAGTGATCCGGGAACTGGTGAAGGACGTCGAGGGCGGGTTGGTCGCCAGTGCCGGACCGCGGTACTTCGGGTTCGTGGTGGGCGGAGCAACACGCGCGAGCCTGATGGCCGACTGGCTTACGTCGACCTGGGACCAGAACGCTCAGGTCTACACGACCTCGCCGGCGGCGGCCGCAGCGGAAGTCGTCGCTGCGCGATGGATCGTGGAGTTGCTGGGACTTCCCGCGCAGTCATCCGTCGGGTTCGTTACGGGCTGTCAGATGGCGAACTTCACCGCTCTCGCGAGTGGCAGGAATATCGTCCTCGAGCGTGCCGGATGGGACCTGAACTCGCGCGGTCTATTCGGCGCTCCGCCCATCACGGTATTCATGAGCGAATGCGGCCATGCGACCGTCCGCTCAGCGCTGCACATGTT
>JBIITU010000173.1:0-6810 GCA_044340335.1 Steroidobacteraceae bacterium | reverse complement strand
CGCGCGCGACTCGGCATCGATGTTGCGCGCGAGCTCGATCATCGGGTCGGTCGACGCATCGATGGCAGCCTGGCCGCCTTCCCAGAGGCGCTTGCGCTCCGCGGCATCGCCGAGCTTCGACTCGCCGACCAGGCGTCGCGCCAGGGCATCCGGTGATTCTGTCGCGAGCAGCGAGCGCACCTGCGGATCGTCCGGTCCCAGCCATTCGCGCATCCGTTCGAGGCTGAATGACAGCGTCAGTTGTTCGAGATCGTCGTAGACCGGCTGGTTCGCAAGCAGGCGCTGCTGGATGGCCGGCAGGGCCGTATCCGCGAACTCCCGCAGACGCTCCGTGTTCGGCTTCGGGCGCTCTGCTGCGGCGCGCACCAAAGTGCGCGCCCAGCGGAACTTCTGACTGTTGAAGCCGGCCGCGCCCTCGATGAATACGCGCCGCTCGTAGAGCGCGCGGGCCCGTTCGGTGGCGCGCTCGATTTCGGCCCACGGGTCGCGATCGCCGAGCACGCTGGCGCTGCGCGCGCGCAACTCGGCCTCGGCACTACGCTTGGTCTCGAACAAGGCATCGTCGTGCAGCGCATCGAGCAGTTTGCGCCGCACCTTGATGCCATTCTCGAGATTGCCGAGCGGCTCCTGGGTGATGCGGCGGGCCGCGTCGCTGGTGCTGGCGAACTGGATATAGCGGCCGCGCAATTCGCTCGACCGCAGCAGCGCCGGCGGCAGCTCACGGTCGCGCACGAACTGCAGTTGCGCCACCGTCAGCAGACGGTCGGTCGAGCCCGGATGGCCTGAGACGAACACGAGTTCGCCGGCGGCCGGTCCGGTGAAGTCGATGCGCAGCGGGGCCGCGACGCGCACCGGTTTGCCGTCCTCGTAGGCGCGCAGCAGTGCCATGTCGAGGCACCAGCGCGGGAACTGGAAGTTGTCAGGATCGCCGCCGAAGGCGCCGATGGCGGCCTCGGGGGCGAATGCCATGCGAACATCCGTGTAGCGGCGGTACTTGTAGAGGAAGTACTGGCCGCCGTCGTACAGCGTGACGGCTTCGCACAGGTCGGCCGCGAGGCTGCCGGGGCGGCGTTTCGCGGCGCGTGCCTTGGCGTCTGCCGTGCAGGTCTGCTCGAGGCGGGTCAGCGTCGCCTTGCGCGCCGTGTTGGCGGCTGCGGCATCGAGGCCGCGCAGCGCGGCCGTGACGTCCGCCGTGACGTCCTGCATCTCCACCAGCACATCGGCCACCTGGGTCGTGCAACGCATCTCCTGCGACCGGTCGGCGGCGAGAAAGCCTTCCTCGACCAGGCTGCGCTCGCGGCTCGAGTTCTGCGCGAGACAGGCCGTGATGCAATGGTGGTTCGTCAGGATCAGGCCATCCGCCGAGACGAAGGACGCCGAGCAGTTGCTGAGGCGCACGCTGGCACGCCGGACTCGATCCAGCCACGCGGGCGTGATCTGCGCGCCGAACTGCGCTTGCAGGCGCTGGGCCGGAAAGTTGTCGTAGGTCCACATGCCTTCGTCGGCGCGGGCCGCAGTGGCGGACCCCAGCAGCAACAGGCCCAGCAGCATCGGGAACAGTCGTTTCACGTCGCGCTCCGCAGTCTTGTGATGGCGGGATTATGGCCCATTCAGGCCTGTTCACGCCCATTGATGCCGATTCGCGCGCGATTCGCGCCTAGGCCCGAGAAATGGCGCTGCCACAGCAGATTCGCGCCGTGCCGATCGTCCGGCGGCGGGCTTCAATCACTCACCGGCAGCCCGCCGGCACAGAGTCGGGAGAACAATATGCAACGAGCGAACAGGCGCCGCGCGCGCGGCCAGGGCATGACGGAGTACATCATCATCGTCGCGTTGATCGCGGTGGCTGCCATCGCGGTGTATCGCGCCTTCGGCGACGTGGTGCGCGGTCAGACATCCATCGCCGCAGTGGCGCTGTCGGGCGGCGAGCAGTTCGATGGTCGCGGCCTGGTCGGCGAATCCCGGCAGCGGGCGAGCGATGCGGCCGAGTCGCGCACCCTCGGCGACTTCGAGCAGTGATCGGCGGCGGGCGTTCGGGCGGTGCGCGGCAACAACAGGCGGGGCAGGCCCTGCTGTTGCTGGTCGCACTGCTCGGCGCCCTGCTGCTGGCGGCGCTCACGCTGGTAGATACAGGCCAACTCGCCATCCAGCGCATGCGGCTCGCCGCGGCCGCAGATGCGGCGGCGCTATCCGCAGCCGTTACCGAGGCGCGAGCCCTGAACTTTGCCGCGTCGATGAACCGCGCAGTCATTGCCAATGAGGCTGCGATCGCGCAGTCGGTGACGCTGCGGGCCTGGTCGCAGTACATGCACACGAGCCTGCGCAACGTCGACGCCCTGACACGCTGGCTGCCGTACCTGGGCCCGGTCACGACGACGCTGGAGCGTTTCTGGGGTGGCTATGATCGCGTGCTGCAGCCCTCGTTGACGGCCGCCGAGGCGGCGTTCTCGGTTTCAATTCCGGCGCTTGCGTCGGCGCAGACACTGCTGCTGGAGGGCAGCGGGTTGGCTGCTGCGGATGCGGCGCGGCGCTCGCTGCGCGCCAACGTCCCCGACGCGCGGCTGTCGGCGGGCGGTGATTGGCTGCTGACCCAGTCTGTTGCGGAGAGCCAGCGCTTCACGGAAAGGCGCAGCGGGACGCGGCGCGATCGGCAGCGTGCCGTCAGCGTCGCGAGCGTCGATCCGTTCGTGCGCGGTCGCAGTCGCCGGATCACGCCCCCGGTCGCGGGCCTGGTAGTGCGCTTCGAGCGCCGCGGCGGCACAGAGCTGCGCGGGTTCGAGCAGTGGCGGGCAGTCGACACGCTGTCGCTGCATGCGCGCAGCGGTGTGTTCGGCAGCTGGCGCGAGCGCGTGCCGATCGGCTGGGGAGCGGCAATGCAGGGCGGTCCGGCGCTGGCAAGCCCGGTTGCGCTGCGCACGGCGCATGGCGGGACCGCGCGCGTCAATCCGCGCGCCACCCGGCTTGCCGAAGGGCGCATGCTGCCGCGCGCGAGTTATCGCGGGATCGCCAGCCTGCACGAACTGCGCGAACTGGCACCGGGTACAGCGCCACAGCGGCGCTGGAGTGTGCGCGTCATGCAGCCGCGTCCGACACTGCGGCTCAGCGATCGACTGTTCGGCGTCCACAGCGTCATGGCAACGAGCGGCGAGCGCACCAGCATCGCCCCGGAGCTCACCGCGGATGCGCTGTTCGCCAGCAGTGCCGCGACGGTGCGCTATGTGCGTCAGGAACGCCGTCGCGACGGTCGCACGGAGCTTCCAAGCTTGTATGCACCTTTCTGGCGGGCGCGGCTGGCCGCAATGCCACCGGCGGATGCGGCAATCGCGCGTGCTGTCGATCGAACGCCGGATCCGCTGCCGGGAATCGCGCCATGACATCGCGCCGGACGTTACGCCGCACACGCGGCCAGGCCATCGTCGAGTGTGTGGTGGCCATGCTGCTGCTGGTACCGCTCTGGTGGTGGCTGCAACACTGGCAACAAGGCCAGGCGCAGCGTGCGGCACTCGTGCAGCAGGCGCGCGTCCTGGCGTTGCAGGTCGCGCTCGATGGCGAGGCTGACGCAGCGATGGTCGCGCCAGGGCGCGCAACGCGCGCAGCGGGCGAGGCACCCGGCATGACAGGTACCCTCGTGCAGAGTGCCCTGGCACTGATCGAGTCGGTCGCGGCTCTTGCCCCTGGCAGCGCCGGTCTCGACCCAGCAGGCTGGACGCGCATGTCCGTGCAGGCGCCGCCACCGCCCGGGCGATTCTGGACCGAGCATGGCGGTCCTTGGGACGAATCCCTGACTCTTTATGCCGGCGACTGGAGTCTCGCCCGCAGCCGTGCAGTCGAACGGCGTACTCAGGCCTTGCTGCCCACCACGCCGCTGGAGTGGGCATTGGCGAGTCTGGAACCGCTGCGAGGCGCTATCGTCCTGCTCGAGCCTGGGTACCGTTACACCTGCGCGCGCCGCATCGACCCGGACGTGCTGCCGGCCGATCGGTTGGCTGATCGGTTGGCTGATCGGTTGGCCGATCGACCGGCCGCGGTCGCCGAACCCGCGCGCGCCGAAGTGGCTGCGGACGGCTGGAGGCCGCGGTGTTGAGCGCGCGCGCGCCTGCATGGCGAGCGCTGTGCGTCGTCGCCACCCTGATCGCAACGGGTGTTGCGAGTGGCGGGGGCACAGCCAGCGCTGCCGGCAGCAGTACGGTGCACGTCAACGGCGTGCCGCTCGTGATGCGCGTCCTGACGGTGCGGGGCGCGCCTGACGAGATCGCGGCACGACTGCTCGCTCGATGGCGTATGGATCCTGCCGCGCAATGGGTGCATGAGGGGACATTCGGGTCGCGCATCGTTGTCGGTCAGCGTCAGGGTCCGGTCGCCGTCGCTGCAACCGTCGTGGCGGCGCCGGCGCCGGGTTACAGCCGAGTCGTCATCAGCGTCACGGACGCGCGCAAGCCGCTGCGCCCCCCAGCACCGCCAGGCCTGCTGCGTTCGCCTCCCGGCTTGCAGTGGCTCAGCGTCATCGACTCGCTGGCCGATCCATTGCCGCGAGACTCGCGGGCGGTGCCCAGGTCGATCGAATACCTCGGCGTCATGGATGCCTCGCCAGAAGTGTCGCGGCTGCGCTGGATCGCGTCGTTGCGACGCGCCGGTTTCGCGCTGCAGCCGCATGCGGCTGGCCAGATCGAGGCCTATCGCCATGGCGAAACGATGTGGCTCGCGTTTCAGGCGGTCGGTTCGCGCACGAGCGTGGTGCTGCAGCGACGTTGGTCAGTGGCTGACCCGCCATGAGCCGGTGCGGCGCGCGCGGTCAGGTTGCAACGGAGTTCGCGTTGCTGTGCGTCGTGTTGGCAGGCGCGTTGTGCCTGCCGTGGGACGGGCAAGCCCCCGTCGCGCTGCAGTGGTTCAGGGCCTGGGTGGAGTGGCGCGCCGGGGCGTTGCGCTGGCTCGCGGACGGTTGAAACAAGGGGACATCATCATGCAGGAACATCTGAATCACTGGCGCAGCCGCGTCGCGCGGGTGCCGCTGCGGGTGGCGGCGCCGCTGGCCGTTGCAGCGTTGAGTGGAGCCGCGGCCTATTGGCTCGGGCTGGCCTATCTCGAGCAGTCGGAGCGGCGCGTGGCGCAGCGCTACGCTGCCGAGCACGCAGTCCGCACCGTCGTGGTCGCTGCTGCGCCGCTCGCCGCAGGAACCCGGCTCGACGCTACGATGCTGGCGAAGCGCCAGATGCCCGAGCGGTACACGCCACGCAGCGCCTTTGCGCCGGAGGCCGTGGCCGGTCTTCGCGGCCGGGTGCTGACCCATCCGCTCGGGGCGGGAGAGGCAGTGACACCGGCGTCGCTCGCAGCGCTCGATGGACCCGCCCTCGCTGAGCAGTTTGGTGCCGGTGAGCGTGCGCTGACGATCGCAGTCGACGACACGAACTCCCATGCCGGGCTGGTGCGGCCGGGCGACCTCATTGATCTGCTGTGGGTCACGGATGCCAGCGCGGAGGCGGGCGCGGCACTGTCGGTGCGGCCGCTGTTGCAGGCTGTGCGTGTGCTTGCCACCGGCAAGACATTGCGTCCGCTGCTGGCAGGCGGCGCGTCGGACGCCGCGGACCACACCAACGCACTGCGAGAGTTCACGACACTGACGCTGCTCGCGCTGCCGGGCGATGCGGCCCGCATCGCAATCGCCGAGCGCGCCGGCGAGTTGCTGGTCATGCTGCGCGCCGCGGACGACCGCACCGCCATGCTGACAGACCGCCTGACGCTGGCGGGTATGCTGGGTGGCGGTCCGACTGTGCCGGTCGGCGCGCCGCGCCACATGCATCAGGTCGCGGGTTGGATCGGGGGGCGGGGCAGCGCCGCTGCGTCGCATCGCTGGACGGTGGGCGGCTTCGACACGGGCGTTGCGCCATGATGGCCGGCGGCTGCGCACGCGGCGGGCGGTGGCTTTGGTCCTGGACGCTGCAGCTCGCAGCGTTGTTCTTCGTTGGCAATGCCGTCGAGCTCGCGCGTGCGGCCGATGCGCCGCCGTTGCCGCAGCGACTCCTGCTGTATGTCGGGGAAACGCGAACCTTGTCCGCGGCGCCCGTACGGATGGCCGTGGGCAATGGTCGGGTGCTGTCCGTCAACGTCGTGGACTCGCGGCAACTGCTGTTGCTCGGTGAATCACCTGGCAGCAGCGTCCTGCAGTTGTGGTTTCGCGACGGCACGGAGCAACGCATCGTCATCGACGTCTCGGCGATCAATCTCGACGCGCTGCGCGACGAGGTCGCCATGTTGCTCGACGGTGTCACCGGGGTCGCCACCCGCATGGCGGCTGGCCGGATCGTGCTCGAGGGTGAGGGTCTCGCCGCGGCAGCGCGTGCGCGTGTCGCTGCGGTAGCTGCGCTGTACCCCAATCAGGTCATCGACTTCACCGGGCGTCTCGGCGCTGATCTGACGATCCAGATCGACGCGCGCATCATCGAAATCCGTCAGGGAAGTCTGCGTGACCTCGGGGTGCGCTGGCGCAACGAGGTCAACGGCCCGAACGCCGGCATCATCGCGGATCTCGCGGTCAACGGACTGTTTCGCCCGGGTGTCTCGGACGCACCGCGCGGCGCAGAGTCGGTTACTCCTGGCGCGCGCGTCTGGCCGCCGCACGGGTATCTGGGCTGGTCCGCAGTGCTCGATTCGCGTCTCGCGCTGCTCGAGCAGCAGGGTTTGCTGACAGTGCTGGCGGAACCGAGTCTGTCCTGCCGCAGCGGCGGTGCCGCGCGCTTCGTGTCGGGAGGCGAGTTTCCGATTCCGGTCGTCGGGGGCAACGGCTCGGCGGATGTCGAGTTCAAGGAGTACGGG
>JBIITU010000172.1:0-6815 GCA_044340335.1 Steroidobacteraceae bacterium | reverse complement strand
GCTTCAGCGATGCGCAGTCGATCTCGTTGTCGAAGTGGCCGATGTTGCAGACGATGGCCTGGTCCTTCATGGCCTTCATGTGGTCGTGCGTGATCACATGGAAGTTGCCGGTGGCCGTCACGAAGATGTCGGCCTTGTCAGCCGCATACTCCATCGTCACGATGCGATAGCCTTCCATCGCCGCCTGCAGCGCGCAGATCGGGTCGACTTCCGTGACCCAGACCTGGGCCGAGAGGGCGCGCAGCGCCTGCGCTGAACCCTTGCCGACGTCGCCATAGCCGCAGACCACGGCGATCTT
This sequence comes from Steroidobacteraceae bacterium, assembly GCA_044340335.1. Taxonomy (GTDB): domain Bacteria; phylum Pseudomonadota; class Gammaproteobacteria; order Steroidobacterales; family Steroidobacteraceae; genus UBA964. The sequence continues at coordinate 6,517 of JBIITU010000172.1, read as the reverse complement.
GCCGGCGATCATGACGTCGGTGGCGCGCTTGATCGCATCGACGAGCGATTCGCGGCAGCCGTACAGGTTGTCGAACTTCGACTTCGTGACCGAGTCGTTGACGTTGATGGCCGGGAACGCAAGCTTGCCGTCCTTCGCCATCTCGTAGAGGCGCTTGACGCCGGTCGTGGTCTCTTCGGTGACGCCGCGGATGTGCTTGATGCGGGTCGAGTACCACTTGGGGTCGCGCTTCAGCGTCGACTTGATGGCCGCGAACAGCTCGATTTCTTCCTCGCTGCCCGGGTGCGCGAGCACCGACGGGTCGGTCTCGGCCTTGGTGCCGAGGTGCAGCAGCAGCGTCGCGTCGCCGCCGTCGTCGAGGATCATGTTCGTGTAGCCGTTGTCGGGCCACTCGAAGATGCGGTGGGTGTAATCCCAGTACTCCGCCAGCGTCTCGCCCTTGTAGGCGAACACCGGCGTGCCGCGCACGGCGATGGCGGCGGCGGCATGGTCCTGGGTCGAGAAGATGTTGCACGAGGCCCAGCGCACTTCGGCGCCGAGGGCCTGCAGCGTCTCGATCAGCACCGCGGTCTGGATGGTCATGTGCAGCGAGCCCGTGATGCGGGCGCCGCGCAGCGGCTGGGTGGGCGCGAACTCTTCGCGGATGGCCATGAGACCCGGCATTTCGGTCTCGGCGATGCGGATTTCCTTGCGACCCCAGTCGGCGAGCGCGAGGTCAGCGACCTTGAAATCCTCGGTCTTCTTTGTCTGTACGACGGCGTTCATGCTTGTCTCCGTTAATCTCGTGGAAGGTTAACGGGCGCCGTTGTCGTGTCTCCCGCTGGTCCCGAGCCTCGCATCTTCCATGGATGCTGCAGCGCCCCTCGGTTCCGGCGGGTTTGCGGGCCTTGCGGGCCCGCGGTGTCCTCTAAGTCTGTCGTGTCCTGTTCGGGGTGCCGCCCGTGGCGGATTCACGCCTGACGGTTCGCGGCGTACGGTTATCGGCAGTCAGCGGCTGAGCTTGAGCCCGGCATCGGCTGCGAGTGCGGCGGCCTTGTCGGTCTTCTCCCAGGTGAAGTCGGCATCCTTGCGGCCGAAGTGGCCGTAGGCGGCGGTCTTCTGGTAGATCGGTCGCTGCAGGTCGAGCATCTGGCGCAGGCCGTAGGGCGTCAGGTCGAAATGCTTGCGGACCAGCTGCGTGAGCTTCTCGCGTGACACTTTGCCGGTGCCGAAGGTGTCGAGCATGATCGACGTGGGCTCGGCGACGCCGATCGCATACGACACCTGCACTTCGCAGCGCTCGGCGAGGCCGGCCGCGACGACGTTCTTGGCGACATAGCGCGCGGCATAGGCGGCCGAGCGGTCGACCTTCGATGGATCCTTGCCCGAGAACGCGCCGCCACCGTGACGTGCAAAGCCGCCGTAGGTGTCGACGATGATCTTGCGGCCAGTCAGGCCGCAATCGCCGACCGGGCCGCCGATGACGAACCGGCCGGTCGGGTTGATGTGGTACTTGGTGCGCTTGTCGAGCCACTTCTTCGGCAGCACCGGCAGCAGGATCTCTTCCATGACCGCTTCGCGCAGCTTCTTGGTCGAGATGTCGTCGCTGTGTTGGGTCGACAGCACGACGGCCTCGATGCCGACCGGCTTGTCGTCTTCGTAGCGCAGCGTGACCTGGCTCTTGGCGTCCGGGCGCAGCCACGGCAGCTTGCCGTTCTTGCGCACCTTGGCCTGCCGCTCGACGAGCCGGTGCGACAGCGTGATCGCGGCCGGCATCAGGACATCGGTCTCGTTGGTGGCAAAGCCGAACATCAGGCCCTGGTCGCCGGCGCCCTGCTTGCGTTCATCCTTGCGGTCGACGCCCATCGCGATGTCGGCCGACTGCTTGCCGATGATGTTCAGCACGCCGCAGCTTGCGCCGTCGAAACCCATCTCGGAGCTGTTGTAGCCGATGTCGAGCACGGTCTTGCGGACCAGCGCTTCGATGTCGACCCAGGCATTCGTCGTGACTTCGCCCGCGACGATGACGACACCGGTCTTGACCAGGGTCTCGCAGGCCACGCGACCGCGCTTGTCCTGCGCCAGGATGGCGTCGAGCACGGCGTCTGAAATCTGGTCGGCAACCTTGTCCGGGTGGCCTTCGGAGACGGATTCGGACGTGAACAGATAGCTGTTGGCCATGGTCGGCGGGTTCCGGGGTAGCAGGCGGGATAGCCGCGAAGTATAGCCGGTCTGCGGCCGCGCCGCCCGACCGGGGTCGCGCAGGTCGTCGCAGATTTGATGTTGGGGGGCGGGGTGTCGGACAATGCGCGCCCTTTTTCCGGGGTTCAGCGGGGTCTCGCTCAGCATGGCTACACGTCGGGAACTCGCCAACGCGATCCGCGCCTTGTCGATGGATGCAGTCCAGCAGGCCAACTCCGGTCATCCGGGTGCGCCGATGGGCATGGCCGACATCACGGAGGCGCTGTGGCGCGGGCCGCTGCGGCACAACCCGGCCAATCCGCTGTGGTTCGACCGCGATCGCTTCGTGTTGTCGAACGGCCACGCGTCGATGCTGCTGTACTCCGTGCTGCACCTGACGGGCTATCCGATCAGCATCGAAGACCTGCGCGCGTTCCGGCAACTCGGTTCGCACACGCCCGGGCATCCGGAGCACGACCCGCGCCTGGGCGTCGAGACGACGACGGGTCCGCTGGGGCAGGGCCTCGCGACCGCGGTGGGCATGGCGCTGGCCGAAAAGTCGCTGGCTGCGCATTTCAATCGTCCGGGGCACGACATCGTCGATCACTGCACCTGGGTGTTCCTGGGCGATGGCTGCCTGATGGAAGGCATCTCGCACGAGGCCTGCTCGCTCGCGGGCACGCTCGGCCTCGGCAAGCTGATCTGCATCTACGACGACAACGGCATCTCGATCGACGGCAAGGTGCAGGGCTGGTTCACCGATGACACGCCGAAGCGTTTCGCCGCCTACGGCTGGCAGGTCATCAAGGAAGTCGATGGCCACGATGGCGAGGCGGTCGCGAAGGCGCTCAAGCGGGCGCGCGCGAATACGAAACAGCCGACCCTGATCTGCTGCAAGACTGTCATCGGCAAGGGCGCGCCGAACAAGCAGGGCACCAAGGCCACGCACGGCGAGCCGCTCGGCGCCGAGGAGATCGCGGCAACGCGCGCGGCGCTGGGCTGGAACTCGCCGCCGTTCGTCGTGCCCGATGAGCTGCGCGCCGAGTGGGATCAGCGCGACCGCGGCGCGAAACTCGAGAAGACCTGGAAGCGCCGCTTCAGCAAGTATCGGCGCGAGTTCCCGGATCTTGCGGCCGAGTTCGAGCGCCGCATGAAGGGCGTGCTGCCGCCCGACTGGAGCGAGCTGGCGCAGGCCGCGTTCGCGGCAACGGCGACCGTGACGGCCGCGCAGGCGACGCGCGCGTCGTCGCAGGTCGTGCTCAACACGCTGGGCCCCGCGATGGGCGAACTGCTCGGCGGCTCGGCGGATCTCACCGGGTCGGTCAACACCTGGCACAAGGCCTCGCGTGCGCTGACCGCGGATGATGCCTCGGGCAACTACGTCTACTACGGCGTCCGTGAGTTCGCGATGACCGCCATGATGAATGGCCTCGCGCTGCATGGCGGGTTCATTCCGTATGCGGGCACTTTCCTCGTGTTCTCGGACTACGCCCGCAACGCGGTGCGTCTCGCTGCGCTGATGCAGCAGCGCGTCGTGCTGGTCTACACGCACGACTCGATCGGGCTCGGCGAAGACGGCCCCACGCACCAGCCGATCGAGCATCTGGCGAGCCTGCGCGCGATGCCCAACCTGTCGCTGTGGCGACCGGGCGATGCTTTCGAAACGGCGCTCGCCTGGCGGGCTGCGATCGAGCGCGCCAAGGGCCCGACCTGTCTCGTGCTGACGCGCCAGGGCCTGCCGCAGCAGGCGCGCTCGGAGCAGCAGCAGGCGGATGCGGCGCGCGGCGGCTACGTGCTCATCGACGCGCCGGCGCCACTCGAGGCGATCGTCATCGCGACGGGCTCCGAGGTCGGTCTTGCTGCCGACGCGGTGCGCGCGCTGCAGGCCAAGGGTCGGCGCGTGCGGCTGGTCTCGATGCCCAGCACTGACGTCTTCGAAGCGCAGGCGGCCGCCTGGCGCGAGCAGGTGCTGCCCGCGGCGGTTACCGCGCGGGTTGCAGTCGAAGCTGGCGCCACCCAGAGTTGGTGGCGTTATGTAGGCTCGCAGGGGCGGGTGCTCGGGATCGACCAGTTCGGCGCCTCGGGCAAGGCGGCGGACCTGTTCCGGCACTACGGCCTGACGACGGACAACGTGACGCGCACCGTCGAGGCGCTGCTCGGGGACTGAGACAATTCCAAGGATTCACGCGGAGGGTTGAACATGGCGATCAAGGTGGGCATCAACGGTTACGGACGCATCGGGCGCAATGTGCTGCGCGCCCTGTATGAAGCCGGTCGGACGAACGAGATCCAGGTCGTCGCGATCAACGATCTCGGCGACGCGAACACCAACGCCCACCTGACGCGTTACGACACCGCGCACGGCAAGTTCCCGGGCCAGGTGTCGGTCGACGCATCAAGGTGCTGGCCCAGCGCGATCCGGCCAAGCTGCCCTGGGGCGAGCTCGGCGTCGAGTTCGTGCTCGAGTGCACCGGGCTGTTCACGAGCAAGGCCAAGGCGGGCGCGCACATTGCAGGTGGCGCCAAGAAGGTCGTGATCTCGGCGCCCGGCGGCGACGACGTCGACGGCACGATCGTCTACGGCGTCAACCACGGCACGTTGAAGTCGTCGTTCAGTGTGATCTCCAATGCATCCTGCACGACCAACTGCCTCGCGCCAGTCGCGAAGGTGCTGAACGACAACGTCGGCATCGAGAGCGGCCTGATGACCACCGTGCACGCCTACACCAACGACCAGGTGCTTACGGACGTCTACCACTCGGACCTGCGCCGCGCGCGCTCGGCGACGATGTCGATGATCCCGACCAAGACTGGCGCTGCGGCGGCGGTTGGCCTCGTGCTGCCCGAGCTCAAGGGCAAGTTCGACGGCTTCGCGGTGCGCGTGCCCACTATCAACGTGTCGCTGGTCGACCTGACCTTCACGCCGAAGCGCGACACGACGGTCGACGAGATCAACAGCCTGATCAAGGCCGCGGCGGCTGCCGGTCCGCTCAAGGGCGTGCTGGCCTATACCGAAGCGCCGCTGGTGTCGATCGACTACAACCACGACCCGGCCTCCTCGACCTTCGACGGCACGATGACGAAAGTGATCGGCGGCAAGCTGGTCAAGGTCTGCGCCTGGTACGACAACGAGTGGGGCTTCTCGAACCGCATGCTCGACACGACGCTCGCCTGGTCGCGCGCGTCCTGAGGCCAGGTCCGTGAAAGTCCTGCGCATGACCGACCTGCCGCTTGCCGGCAAGCGCGTGCTGATCCGCGAAGACCTGAACGTGCCCGTCCACGACGGCAAGGTGACGAGCGACGCGCGGATCCGCGCTGCGCTGCCGACCATCCAGCACGCCATGAACGCGGGTGCGCGCGTGTTCGTCATGTCGCATCTGGGCCGACCGGAAGAGGGCGTGTACGCGGACGAGTTCTCGCTCGCGCCGGTGGCGCAGCGGCTGTCCGAGTTGCTCGGCCGCCACGTGCCGCTGAAGCGCGACTGGCTGGCGGGTGTCGATTGCGCGCCCGGGGAAGTCGTGTTGTGCGAGAACGTGCGCTTCAACAAGGGCGAGAAGAAGGACGCCGAAGCGCTGTCGAAGCAGATGGCGGCGCTGTGCGACATCTATGTCATGGATGCATTCGGCACCGCGCATCGCGCCGAGGCGAGCACGCACGGCGTCGCGCGCTTCGCGCCGACCGCCTGCGCAGGGCCGTTGCTGGTCGCTGAACTCGAGGCACTGGAACGGGCGCTTGCACATCCGGCACGGCCGCTGGTTGCGATCGTCGCGGGCTCGAAGGTGTCGACCAAGCTGACCGTGCTCGAGTCGCTGCTCGCGCGGGTCGACAAGCTGATCGTCGGTGGCGGCATTGCCAACACCTTCCTCGCCGCGACCGGATCCCCGGTCGGCAAGTCGCTGCACGAGGCCGACATGCTCGACATCGCGCGCAAGCTGCTCGAGCAGGCGCGCGCCCGCGGGGCCGAGATCCCGCTGCCGACCGACGTCGTCGTCGCGCGCGAGTTCGCGGCCACCGCGCATGCGGACGTGCGGCCGATCGCGGATGTGCGCCCCGACGAACTGATCCTCGACATCGGACCGGACACGGCGGACCGCCTCGGCGCCCTGCTGCAGGACGCGGGCACCATCCTGTGGAACGGCCCGGTCGGCGTGTTCGAATTCGACCAGTTCGGCGAGGGCACCAAGGCCATTGCCGAGGCCATCGCGCGCAGCAAGGCGTTTTCGCTCGCCGGCGGCGGCGACACGCTCGCGGCCATCGAGAAGTACGGCGTGGCTGAGGGGATCTCCTATATCTCCACCGGCGGCGGTGCTTTCCTGGAGTTCGTCGAGGGCAAGGTTTTGCCGGCAGTTGCCGCCCTC
>JBIITU010000200.1:0-6278 GCA_044340335.1 Steroidobacteraceae bacterium | reverse complement strand
ATCCGCGAGCGCACTGCCCCAGTAGCGCACCGAGGACTCTTCCACCGTCGAGGGCATGTAGTTGCGGCTCACGACCCGCACGCGCCCGCTCGGCAGTTCCATGACCGCGTTCGCGGCAAGCAGCTGCCGGAACATCGCTCCGGGGGGCACGTCGCCGCTGCACTCTCGCGCCAGATCCGCGAACGTCAGCGCCTTTGAACCTGGATCGCCGCGGCGGTGTTCATCGGGATCAAGGTCAGCCGGCTGACCTGCCGCGTCATGAAAGCGGGGATCGAGATGCCACAGTGACAGCAATCGCGACGCCGGGCTGACGTAGCCAGGGACGGGTGCGTCGTCGTCCCGCAGGACCCGGTCGCGAATCTGCGCGACCTCACGCCGCGTGAGCCCCGTCATCACGGCGATGCGCGACGTGTTCGTCGCGCGTCCGCGCGTCCCGAACTCGATCAGCGCTTCGGTCACAAACGCGCGCTTGGCCACGTCCTCGAACTCCCTGTAGGTGACTCCGCCCCTGAGGAGAAAACGAGCGACGGGCCTGAGAATTCCCTCGCAGCCCCGAATCAGCAGTTCTTTGACTTCCGCAATGTCCATATATGCGCGTTTTCGCACATATGTGGCTTTCTAGGAAGTTGTATTTAACTTAACTCCAATCATTTTCCAGATCGTTCGTGACTTGAATGCCTCAGCGCTGCGCCGGACACAGCAACTCGAACCGCTCCACCGTCACGGCCAGGGTCTCGGACGGCGCCTGACCCAGTGGTGCCAGTTCGCGCGTAAAGAAAGCCCAATGCACCCGACGCCAGGCCTCGAGCGGGCGCACCGGCGGGCCCTCGTAGCGGGAATCAGCCTCGGTCACTTCATTGAACGGCACCGTCCGCACCGACGTCGTCCGCACTACCGCACCGGGTCGACCGTCGAAATCGGTGACGACGACGATGTCGTCGACCACCGGCGTGACGTCACGTCGGCCGGCGTACAGCGCGGGCGTCGTGAACGTCACCGATTTCTCGCCCCGGCGGATCAGATCGAGGATCACCGCAGCGGTCGCGGCGTTGTCGCCGAAGCGACGCACCCGCACGAAAGCCGGCGCCGCCTGCGAGTCGCGCTCGGCGAGGCAGGCGCGCGCGTAGGCCTGCGGATCCTGAAGTCCGTCAGCGGAAGCGGTGGCAGAAGCGGCCAGCCCCAACAGGAGCCACAGCGACACGGAAAAATGCGCAACGCGCTGCATGATTACACCTGCTCCAGGGCTTGTTCGAGATCGGCGATCAGGTCGTCGGCATTCTCGATGCCCACCGAGATGCGGACCAGCGCGTCGTCGACGCCGAGCCGCTCGCGCGTCTCGCGGGATACGCCCGAATGCGTCGTCGAGGCCGGATGCGAAATCAGCGTCTCAGTGCCCCCGAGGCTCACGGCAAGCTTCATGACCTGCAGCGCGTCGAGCATGCGGAAGGCCTCGGCTTCGCCGCCGCGCACCGAGAACGCGAACGTCGAGCCCGGACTCGAGCACTGTCGCCGATACACGGGATACGCAGGGTCGGACTCGGGCAGCATGCCGAGGTAATTGACGCGCGCGATCTTCGGATGCGCGGCCAGCCACGCGGCAACCCGTGCCGCGTTATCGGCAGATGCGCGCATGCGCAGCGCCAGCGTCTCCATCGAACGCATGATCATCCAGGCGGTGTTGGGATCAAGCTGCGTACCGAGCGCGCTGCGCAGCTGGCGGATCGGCTTGAGCGCTGCGCGACTGCCAGCAACCCCGCCTGCGACCAGATCGGAGTGACCGCCGACATACTTGGTCAGCGAGTAGATCGCCAGATCCGCGCCATGCTCGAGCGGACGCTGGAACACCGGCCCGAGGAAGGTGTTGTCGACCGCCAGCAGCGGTCGCGCACCACCCTGCTCGCCCGCGAGCCACTCCGACACTTCGCGCCACAGTGCCAGATTGACCAGGCTGTTGGTCGGATTCGCGGGCGTCTCCGTGAACAGCAGCGCCACGCGGCCGCCATGCTCGCGGGCCAGTGCCAGTGCCGTACGCGCGCCGACGAACACGGCCTCCCGGTCACAGGCCGCGCTGACCCCGACGGTGCGCATGCCGTACTGCGGCATCGTGCGCTCGATCAGCGTCTCGGTGCCGCCATAGAGTGGCTGGCTGATCAGCATGACGTCGCCGGGCCGCAGGCAGGCCCACAGCGTCGTGGAAATCGCCGCCATGCCGCTCGAGAACACGGCCGCCGTCTCGGCGCCTTCCCACAAAGCGAGCCGGTCTTCGAGCACCTCGAGGTTCGGATTGTTGAAGCGCGAATAGACCAGGCCGCTGGCCTGTCCTGGGGGCGGTTCGCGCCGTCCGGACGTGAAGTCGAAGAAGTCCTTGCCATCCTGTGCGCTGCGGAACACGAAGGTCGAGGTCAGGAAGATCGGCGGCTTCAAGGATCCTTCCGAAAGCGTGGGATCGTAGCCAAAGCCCATCATCTGGGTTTCCGGCGAGAGCAGCCGCTTGCCGATGCGGCGCTTGTGATAAGTGTCATAGCCCATGGCAGGCTCCTTGCGGGATTCAGTTGCCCCGCATTATGCGCCAGCCGCTTCGCGCGCAGCTCGGGCATACTCCCGCGCATGAACGCCCAGCTACCGGACGACTCCAGCGCGCGCATCGAGGCGCTCGAAATCCGCATTGCGCATCTCGAGAACAGCCTGCAGCAGCTCAGCGATGCGCTCTACCTGCAGCAACGCGAGCTGGCGCGGGTCAGCGAGCGCAACCGGCAATTGCTGGCGCAGATCGAATCGCAAGCCGATCCTGCAGGCGATGCCGCGACGCGCATCGAGATACCGCCGCACTACTGAGCGGCGCGGCGCACCGGGATCAGTACTTCGTTGCGACGGAAGATCGTCGGCATGAACGGCGGGTCGTAGCGCGCGATCTGGGCGTCGCCGATCGCCACGAGGCCGCGCGCCGCGAGCGTGCGCCGCAGCTGCTGTTCCTCCTCGATGAAGCGCGCCTCCGTCCAGCGGCCGGAGTAGCGCCAGGACGCCACCAGTCCGCCCGGCACCTCGCGCAGCGTGATGCGCGGGTCGGTCGGCTGCGGCACGGTCTCACGCGTGTACCGCGACGGGACGATGAATCCGACCCGAAACGCGCCCGCATCCGCAACCTGCTGCACCGGTGCCGTCATCGCGATCTTCTCGCCGCGCGACTGCGTCACCGGCGCCGTCATCGCGATCTTCTGCCCTGGCGCGTTCGCGCCGCTGATGTAGCGGAACAGCCGACCGAAGGCGATATTGCCGGCATCGATGAACGACGCCTCGACCCGCGTTTCTGCAATCAGGTAGGGCGCGTAGGCGCGCAGCTCGTAGGAACCCTCTTTTTCAACAGACTGGAACGCAGGTTGTTCGACTGCCATGGCGACCCCGCTGGCGATGCCCAGCACAATGCCGAGCGCGACGATTACACTCTTGATCAATCGTTTCACGGAGCCTCCAGATGGACTCGCCTGCCTTCATCACCCTGCCGCAGCGCGCGCCGCAGGACGAATCGATGATGGTCGATTCTGCGCGCGCGTTCGCGACGCGCCTGCATGAGCGCCGCTCGGTGCGAGACTTCGACCCTCGCCCGGTTCCCCGCGCACTGATCGAAGCCTGCCTGCGCGCCGCCGGCAGCGCCCCCAGCGGCGCGAATCAGCAGCCGTGGCACTTCGTCGCGGTGTCGGATCCCGCCACGAAACAGCGCATCCGACTCGCTGCCGAAGCCGAGGAACGGGAATTCTACGCCCGCCGCGCCCCGCAGGACTGGCTCGATGCGCTGCGCCCGATCGGCACCGACGCGCACAAGCCCTTCCTCGAAACAGCGCCATGGCTGATCGTGATCTTCCTGCAGCGCTATGCGCGTGACGCAGCGGGCGGCAAGACCAAGCACTACTACACGGATGAATCGGTCGGCATCGCCACCGGAATGCTGATCACCGCACTGCACCTGGCGGGTCTGGCAACCCTGACCCACACGCCCTCGCCGATGGGTTTCCTCAACGACATCCTGGCGCGCCCGCGCGATACCGAGCGTCCTTACCTCGTGCTGGTCACGGGGCACGCCGCAACCGGATGCACCGTGCCGGCGATCACGCGCAAACCACTCGATGCGATCGCCACTTTCGTGTGAGTTCAGCTGAGAGTCAGCGCAGCGCACTGGCGGCGCCGTACAAGGCCGCATGCGGATCGCGGATCAACGCGATGGGGACCGGCTCGAGCACGGCGGCCATGGGTTGTTTCGCTGCGAACCGCGCGAGGAAATCACTGCGGCCCAGCAGCGGCAACAGACGCGGCGCGACGCCGCCGCCGATGTAGACCCCACCCCACGCTGCATACAGCAACGCAACGTCCCCGGCGAAACTGCCCAGCAGCGCCCAGAATCGCAGCGCGGCTAGCAATGCCAGCGGATCATCGCCCGCCAATGCGCTTGCGCTGACCTCCGCGGGCTCGAGTTCGACGGCTGGCACGGCAGCCCGCGCTGCGAAGAATGCGTACAGATGCGACAATCCGCGACCCGACAGCAGGTGCTCCGCGCCGACCCGGCCGACGCGCGACTGCATGAATCGCAGCAGGTCGACCTCGACTTCGTCGACCGGCGCGAAACTGACATGCCCACCCTGGCTGCTGAGCGCCCGAGCGGCCGGGGTGGCGGCACCCACGCCCGACCTCAGCAGCGCTGCCACGCCCAGCCCCGTACCCGGTCCGAGCACCGCACAGGGTGCGAACGGGTCAGCCGCACCAGGCTTGAGCACCTGCAACGCCTGCGCCGGCAGCGTCGGCACCGCCAGCGCCAGCGCCTCGAAGTCGTTCAGAACGATCAGTTGCTCGAGGCCCAGCGCGCGCTGCAGCTCATCGCGCTCGAACTGCCACGGGGAGTTGGTGAATTCGATGCGTGCAGCCCGTGTCGGCGCGGCGACGGCGAAGGCCGCAGAACGCAGTCCGCGCGAGCCGCCGCCGGCAGGCAGGTCGACGGCGGCGAGGTAGGCATGCACGGCGCTCGCGAGATCCGGATAGTCGCAAGCGGCGAAGGTCCGCGCCGCTTCGAGCACGTTCGTGCCGGCGCGCGCCAGTGCAAATCGCGCGTTCGTGCCACCGATATCCGCCACGAGGTCCATGCACGAACGATACACGTGCCGCGGTCTCGGCACCCGTGCTAGCGTGCGCGCCCTTCGGCCCAAGGAGTCATGGTCCTGGAAGCCCTGCTCGTTTCGACCGGTGTGGTGGCGCTCGCGGAGATCGGCGACAAGACGCAGCTGCTCGCGCTGCTGCTGGCTGCCCGGTTTCGCCGGCCGCTGCCCATCATCGCCGGCATCTTCGTCGCGACCTTGCTGAATCATGCGCTGGCCGGCGCCCTGGGCACCTGGATCACGTCGGTCGTGCCGCCGGACGCCATGCGCTGGGCGCTGGGACTGTCGTTCATCGCCATGGCCGCCTGGACCCTGATACCGGACAAGGTCGATGACACACCGACCGAACAGTCGCCGCGCTGGGGCGTGTTCGGCACGACCGTCGTCGCCTTCTTCCTGCTCGAGATGGGCGACAAGACCCAGATTGCCACTGTCATATTGGCCGCAAAGTACGACTCTCTGGTCAGCGTCGTGATCGGCACGACGCTCGGCATGATGCTGGCCAACGTGCCGGCGGTGCTGCTGGGCGAGGTCGCGGCGCGCAAGCTGCCGATGCGCCTCGTGCACAGCGTCGCGGCGGCCATCTTCCTCGTGATCGGCATCCTGGTGCTGCTCGGCCGCGCGGGCGTTTAGCGGCGGTTTCCACCCTGCGGGCAGGTGCTGGTCGCGGCGCGCCGGCTGAGGCAGGATGGCGGGGCACGCCCTCTTTGCCGATGCCCCCTCTGCTGGAGTACCGCCATGGCCGCCGCCGCTGAATTCCTGCCCGTTCCCAACATCGACGAACTGTTCCAGCCGACGCATGACGAGCGCGCGCGCCAGGCGTTCGTCAGCATGCTGCGCAAGCACGCCATCATCGACCTGCGCAAGGCCGTGCAAGCCGACTACGAGCAGCGCATCAAGCCGGAACTCGCCAGCCAGGGACGCGAACCCTCAACCTGGCGCGAAATCGAACGCTCCATGGCAAGCGAGCCCTCGCACCGCTTCTACAGCACGTTGCGCTACCACGCGCAAGAGATGTGTTACCTGTCGGTGCAGCCTGCGGTCGAACGCGCCCTGCCCGGCATGATCAACCTCGCGCGCGACCTCGCGCAGCGCAACCCCACGGGTGGCTCGCTGAAGCTCGACCCCGCGCTCGCC
>JBIITU010000026.1:0-18191 GCA_044340335.1 Steroidobacteraceae bacterium | reverse complement strand
TGCATCTCGCGCCGGGTTGGGTGCACGCCGAGCACACGGCCGATGACGTCGCCCAGGGCGCGGTCGTCGCGTTCGGTGGCAAGGTGTTCACCGGCCAGCACCCCTATCGCAAGCGCGCCGGCGTGGTCGGCGAGTCGATCGCGCACTGGATCAAGGCAACGCGACCGGGCTTCGCACCGCGCCGCATCCTCGACATGGCGACCACGACCGGCAAGAACCTGCTGCCGTACAAGAGCGCCTTCCCCGCCGCCGAGGCCCACGGCATCGATGTCGGTGCGCCGGTGCTGCGCTATGGCCACGCGCTCGCCGAGCACGAGGGCATCGCGGTTCATTACAGCCAGCAGAACGCCGAAGCCACCGCCTTCCCCGACGGCCACTTCGACCTGATCGTCTCGAGCTTCTTCCTGCACGAGATCCCGCTGAAGGCCACGCAACGCGTGCTGCGCGAATGCCGGCGGCTGCTCGCGCCGGGCGGCCTGATGATCCACATGGAACTGCCGGATGAAGCGTCTGTAGGCGCCTACGAGAACTTCTTCTGGAACTGGGACACGATCAACAACAACGAACCGTTCTACACGCAGTTCCGCCAGCAGGACCCGATCGCGCTGTGCGCCGACGCCGGGTTCGACCGCGACCACTGCTTCAAGCAGCTGATCCCGGACATCGCGACTTTCGGCGCTGAGCGCTACGAGAAATTCCTGCGCGGCGAGATCCCCGCGCCGGCGCACGGCAGCGGCGGCTGGTTCATTCTGGGCGCGAGCAGGTGAAGCGGCGCGCGTTCGTCGGCGCGGCCGCTGCCGCCGCGGCCGCCGCGGCGTGGCCGGCACGACCGCAGCACAACGCATCTGCACAAGCAGCCGGCCGCCCCACCTACGACCTGATCGTGATCGGCGCCGGTACCGCCGGCATTCCCGCGGCCATTTTTGCGGCACAGCGTGGTGCGCGCGTGCTGCTGCTCGACGCCGCAGGCGACATCGGCGGCACGCTGCACCTGTCCACCGGCCAGATGAGCGCGGCGGGCACGCGCACACAGGCCCGCCAGGGCATCCGCGACACCGCCGACGCGCATTTCGCCGACGTCATGCGCATCAGCCGCGGCACTGCAGATCGCGACCTGGTTCGGCTCGCTGTCGACGAGGCCGGTGCGACGTTCGACTGGTTGCTGGACTGCGGATTCGAGCCGCTGCCCGAGCACCCGGTGCTGGGCCTCGGCCACGAACCCTACTCCGAGCGCCGCTATTACTGGGGACGCGACGGCGGTCGCTCGATACTCGCCGCGCTGCGCGCCCCGCTGCAGCAGCAGATCGATGCGGGACGAGTCGAACTGCAACTCAATACGCGCGTCACCGCGCTGCTGACCGACGCCGCGGGTGGCGTCACTGGCGTGCGGATCACTTCGGCCGACCAGGAGCAGCGCCGCTTCGGTCGACATGTCCTGCTGGCCTGCGGCGGCTACGCCTCGAACGCCGAGATGTTCGAGAGCCTGTCCGGTTATCGTGACTACGCGGATACGGCTTACCCCCACGCGGTCGGCGACGGCATCGAACTCGGTATCGCGGTGGGCGGCTTCGTGCGCGGTCGCGAGAACTACCTGTGCAACTTCGGCTCGATACTGACCGACGATGGTTTTCCGGCGCGCTTCCTCGCGCGCTTCGTCGTGATCCCGCAGCAGCGGGCGCCGTGGGAGGTGTTCGTCAACACGCGGGGCGAGCGGTTCATCCGCGAGGACGAACCCAGCTTCGACAAACGCGAACATGCGCTGCTCGAGCAGCCCGACCTGCGTTACTTCATCGTCTTCGATGAAGCGATCCTGGCCGCCGCACCCCCGGGCGTCGGCGGCTGGAGCCGCGAGCAGATGCGCGAGGCCTTCGACCTGCATGCCTGGTTCACGCGCGCCGACAGCATCGAAGCCCTTGCCCGCGAGGCTGGCATCGATCCGACGGGTCTCTCCCGCAGCATCCGCGAGTACAACGACGCGGTCAGCGGAAAATCCGATCGCCTCGGCCGCACGCATCTGCCGCGGCGCATCGAGAAGCCGCCGTTCTATGCGATCCGTCATCAGGGGCACTCGACCACGTCGACCGTCGGGCTCGCCGTCGACAGCGCGCTGCGCGTGCGGCGCGCGACCGGCGGCGTAGTGCCGAATCTGTATGCCGCCGGCGAACTGCTGGGCGCTGGCCAGACGCAGGGACGCTCGTTCGTCGGCGGGATG
Source organism: Steroidobacteraceae bacterium (assembly GCA_044340335.1). Lineage (GTDB taxonomy): Bacteria > Pseudomonadota > Gammaproteobacteria > Steroidobacterales > Steroidobacteraceae > UBA964. The sequence continues at coordinate 15,979 of JBIITU010000026.1, read as the reverse complement.
ATGGTCACGCCCGCGCTCGCCTTCGGGCGCTGGTTGGGCCAGCGACTGCCGCTGGGCGCGAGCACCGCAGCAGCATGATTCGCCGCAGAGGTTTGCTTCTGGGGGCTCTGGCGGCGTGCCTCCACGTCGGGTCCGCCGCTGCTGCCACAGACACCGGGCCGAATGCCGCGCCCGGGGTCACGCTCGGCACCGTGCCGGGGGCCGCATTGGTCACGACCCGCGGCTACGCGGATAGCCCGCTCGGCCAGGTGCACTGGCAGGAAGTGCGCCCGAAGCACGCCGCCGCAGCTTCCAGCCCGGTCTACGTCCTGCTGCACCAGGTGCCGTGGTTCCATGTCTATTACACGCGCGCACAAGCGGAACTGGCGGCCCGTGGCTTCCGCTCCATCGCGATCGATCTGCCTGGCTATGGCCTGTCGGCACGACCGGCCGCACCGCCGCAGATCGCCGACTACGCCGACGCCGTCGCGGCAACGCTGCGGGCGCGGCGCATTTCGCGCGCGGTCGTCGTCGGCCACCACACCGGGGCCACCGTCGGTGCAGACCTCGCGCTGCGGCAACCGCGCGCCGTCGGCTGCCTGGTCATGCACGGCGTGCCTCTGTACACGGCCGAGCAGGCGGCTGCGCGGCTCGCGAATCCGCACTGGGACCAGACCTACCGCGATGAAGCGGCGCACCTTGCCGAGCGGTGGACTTTCCTGTCGGGTCGCATCGCCGGCTCGCTCGACAGCCTGCACTGGTCCGTGCTGTCGCTGTACCTCGCCGGCGATCGCGAGTGGTATGGCCATCATGCGGTGTTCCGCTACGACATGGCTGCCACGCTGCGCGGATTGCGCCAGCCCGCCGTGGTGCTCAGCAACCCGCAGGACCTGCTCGACTTCACTTTCGAGCGAGTCCGCGAGATTCGCCCGGACTTCGCCTACTCGCGACTGGCGAGCACGAGTTCGAACATGGCGTTCGATGACCCCATCGCCTGGGTCGACGCCGTCGTCGCTGGCGCACAGGGCTGCACGGCACGGTGAGGTGCCGCGCCGTGCCTTCCAGCGCGGTGCAACCGCGTTCACGCGGCAGGCGGTTGCGCACGTTGCTGCTGGGCTGTGCCCTCGCGGCCATCGCCTTTCCCGGCGCCGCGCAGCCGGCGCGGAGCGGCATCGATGCGCTGCTGATGCCGATGCTGACCAACGACCAGACTGCCGACGCGGTGCTCACCATCGCCCGCGAGGCACGCGCGGCCGCCGCGCGCGACGGCACGCCTGCAGCGAACGCATCGCTGATCAGCAGCCTCGAGTGTCGCGGGCTGTATCGCCAGGCCAGGGCTGCCGAAGCGGCAGTCGCCTGCGACGAGGCGTTGCGCACGGCCGCCACGGACATCGAGCAGTTCGCCGCGCAGCGCATGCAGGGCACCCTGCTGACCGAGCAGAGCCGTTTCGCAGATGGCACAGCGGCGTTCCTAGCGTCGTTGGCGGCGGCCGCGCGAACCGGCGATGACCGCCTCGTCGCGAGCGCGCTGAGCAGCGCTGGCACGGCGGCGCAGTTCGCCGGCGCCTACGCGGAGGCCGTGGAATACTACGTGCAGGCCATCGAGATCGCGGACCGCGCCCAGATGCCTTCCATGCAGGCGCTGATCGGCAGCAATCTGGGCTACCTGATGCTGGATACTGGCGATCCGGATGGCGCGCGCGCGCAGTTTGAGTCAGCGCTTGCGGCAGCGCGCGCAGCCGGACACGACCAGGCCGTGACGACGATCTCGTGGGGCATCGCCTCAGCACGCCTCGCAGCCGGTGATGCGGCGGTGGCGCTCCAGCAGATGCTGCAGCTGGCGACCGTCGCCGTGCCCACCACCGATCCCGTGCTGCGCGCCGAAGCGCTGCAGATGCTCGCGCGCGCGCGCCTCGCGGTCGGCCAGCCCGCGGCGGCCGTGCTCGACGCGCGCCGTGCCGTGCAGGAACTCGAGGGTCACAGCGAAATGCGCGCACTCGCAGCCTCCGTGTTGCTGGTCGAAGCGCTGACGGCCGACAATCGCCCCGAGGAAGGCCTGGCAGTCGCGCAGCGCACGCTCGAGCGCCTGCCTGCGGGCGCGCGGCTGTCAGCCGAGCTGCACCAGGCGCATGCGCGCACCCTGGCCATGCTGGGCCGGCATCGCGACGCCTACGAAGCCCTGCAGTTGGCGCAGCGCGTGCGCGAGCAGCAATCCAACGCGCGCGCCGCCGACCGCCTCGCCTTCATGCGAGCGCGGGGCGAAGCCCGGCAACGGGAACGGGAAGTCGAGGTGCTGCGCGCCGAGCGAGCCCGGCAGGAAGCTGCGTCGGCCAGCGATCGCGTGATCCGCAACCTCAGCATTGCGCTGGTGGCGATCGCGCTCGTCGCCGCGCTCGTCATCGCCGTGCTGGCGCGTCGCCGGCAGCAGCTGTTGCTGGAAATGACGCAGCGCCAGAACCTCGACGCGCTGGGAAAGCTGACCGGCGGCGTCGCACACGACTTCAACAACCTGATGACGATCATCCGGCAGGCGATGAGCCTGTTGCGGCGCGAACCCGCGGTGATCGCGTCGCCCGCGGCCCGCGCACTCGTCGATGACGCCGACTCCGCCAGCGAGGTCTGCGGTCGCATCACGACGCAGTTGCTGACCTACGCGCGCCAGCAGCGGATGGAAACCATCGACATCCGGGTCGCGAACCTGATGGAAGACCACCGTGCCTTGTTCCAGCGCGCGCTGGGTGCTGATATCCAGTTGAACATGGCCGCACGCGACCCGGCCTGCGTGATCCGCACGGATTCCAGCCAGCTCATCGCCGCGGTCATGAACCTGCTGGCCAACGCCCGCGACGCCTTGCCGGCCGGTGGCCTCGTCCATATCGAGATCAGGCGTCGAGACAATCCAGGTCGTGAAGCGCGCATCGCAGAACTGCCGGCCGGACGCTATGTCGGCATTACCGTCAGGGACAACGGCCCGGGGATGCCGCCCGAGGTGCTGCAACACGCGACTACGCCGTTCTTCACCACCAAAGCCGAAACTGGCGGCACGGGCCTCGGGCTGTCCACGGTCGAGGGTTTCACGCGCCAGTCGGGCGGCACTCTGCTGTTGCACTCGACGCCCGATCGCGGCACGGAGGCAACGATGCTGTTCCCGGCTGTGACGGACTGAGAACGGCAACGACGCGGTAACGGTCGACGCGTCGCGCGCGACACTCGAACGCGTCAGGCGGCGTTGGCGCTCTCCGTCGGGGCCGAGCTGCGGATCATCCAGTCGAACGCGCCGAGCGCGGCCTTCGAGCCCTCGCCCATCGCGACCACGATCTGCTTGTATGGCACGGTGGTCGCATCGCCAGCGGCAAACACGCCCGCCATCGAGGTCTGGCCACGCTCGTCGACTTCGATCTCACCGCGCGGGCTCAACTTGATGCTGCCCTTGAGCCAGTCGGTGTTCGGCAGCAGGCCGATCTGGACGAATACGCCGTCGAGTTCGACGCGGTGGGTCTCGCCGCTGCCCCGATCCTTGTACGAAAGCGCGTTGACCTTACCGTCGGCGCCGTGCACTTCGGATGTCTGTGCCGAAACGATGATGCGGACGTTCGGCAGGCTACGCAGCTTGCGCTGCAGCACTTCATCGGCGCGCAGCTTGCCGTCGAACTCGACCAGCGTGACGTGGCCGACGATGCCCGCCAGATCGATCGCGGCTTCGACGCCCGAGTTGCCGCCGCCGATCACGGCGACGCGCTTGCCCTTGAAGAGCGGCCCGTCGCAGTGCGGGCAGTAGGCCACGCCGCGACCGCGATACTCGCGCTCGCCCGGCACGTTCAGCTCGCGCCAGCGGGCGCCGGTCGCGAGGACGATGCCGCGGCTGCGCAGCTCGGCGCCGTTGGCGAGCCGCAGGCCGAGGCGCCCGGCGGCATCGGCCGGCAGCAGCGCTTCGGCGCGCTGCAGGTTCATGATGTCCACGTCATAGCCGCGGACATGCTCTTCGAGACCGGCCGCAAGGTGCGGCCCGTCGGTTTCCTTGACTGAAATGAAGTTCTCGACCGCCATCGTGTCGAGCAGCTGGCCGCCGAAGCGCTCGGCGACGACGCCGGTGCGGATTCCCTTGCGCGCGGCGTAGATGGCCGCAGCGGCACCGGCAGGACCGCCGCCGACGATCAGCATGTCGAACGGTGCGCGGTTCGCGATCTCGGCGGCCTGGCGTTCACCCGCCTTGCTGTCGATCCGCGTCAGGATTTCCTCGACCGTCATGCGGCCCTGGCCGAACGCGGCGCCGTTCAGGAACACCGACGGCACCGCCATGATCTGCTTCGCTTCGACCTCGGCCTGGAACAGCGCGCCGTCGATCATCGTCGCGCGGATGCGCGGGTTGAGGATCGCCAGCAGGTTCAGCGCCTGCACTACCTCAGGGCAGTTCTGGCAGGTCAGCGAAATGAACACTTCGAAGTTGTGGTCGCCGTCGAGGTTGCGGATCTGGTCGATCACGCCCTGCTCCACGCGCGGCGGATGACCGCCGGCCTGCAGCAGCGCCAGCACCAGCGAGCTGAACTCGTGGCCAGTCGGCACGCCCGCGAACTCGACGCGCGCCGTCTCACCGGCGCGACCCACGGTGAAGGACGGCCGGCGCGCGGCGGGCGCCGCGGCCGGCACGACCGTGATCAGGGAAGAGATCGACGCGAGCTCGGCCAGCATGGACTGCATCTCGGCACCAGGTTCGCTGTCGTCGCCGGAGACCGTGATGTCCACTCGCTGGGTCAGCCTGTCGAACAGGCCGGTCAGCTGCTGCTTGAGATTCGCGTCGATCATGATGGCTTCCTCAGATCTTGCCGACGAGGTCCAGCGACGGAGCCAGCGTCTTCTGGCCCGGCGTCCACTTGGCCGGGCAGACTTCGCCCGGGTGCGACGCGACGTACTGCGCGGCCTGCACCTTGCGCAGCAGTTCCTTGGCATCGCGACCGATGCCCAGATCGTGGATCTCGACGATCTTGATCTGGCCTTCCGGGTTCACGACGAACGTGCCGCGCAGCGCCAGACCCTCTTCCTCGATCAGCACGCCGAAGTTGCGGCTGATGGCCTGGGTCGGATCGCCGATCATCGGATACTGGATCTTCTTGATCGTGTCGGACGCGTCATGCCACGCCTTGTGCGTGAAGTGCGTGTCGGTCGACACGCTGTAGATCTCGACGCCGAGCTTCTTGAACTCGCCGTACACGTCGGCCACGTCGCCCAGTTCCGTCGGGCAGACGAAGGTGAAGTCGGCAGGGTAGAAAAAGAACACCGACCACTTGCCCTTGAGATCGGCATCCGACACCGGCACGAACTTGCCGTTGTGGAAGGCGGTCGCCTTGAAGGGCTTGACGGTCGTATTGATCAGCGAGCTCATCGTTCACATCTCCATGTAGTCGAAGGGAAAGACCCGGAACTGCGGCCAAGATAATGCCCGGCCGCACCCGAAACCAATCGATTGATTCTCTTGGGCCGATAGGGGGGCTCTATCGGCGCGGCGCAGCGCGGACACGGCGCTGGCCGCGGATCGGGCGGGAGGGGCACAGCCCGCTCCCGCCACGCGGTTGCGCGCTACTTGACCTCGAACGAGCGGCTGAGCACCAGGCTCGCGGCCGTACCGTCGGCGATCTCGAGGTCGCTGCCGGTGTTCTTCGCAATGGCCGCACCCGCGGCACCGCCCAACAGGCCGCCCAGCACGGCGCCCTTGTCATCGTCGACCTGCTTGCCGAGCACCGCACCGAGCACCGCACCGCCGGCGATCTTGGCGGCATCACGGCCGCTTTCGCGCTTGCCCTGCTGCGCGATGTCACCCGCGATGGCGACGCTGCGTCCTTCGCCCAGCGACAGCTTCTCGAAACGGATGCCGAGGCGCGGCGTGCCGCCGATCTCGCGGCTGCCAGAGAACACATCCGTCACCACGCCCGTCACGGCAGCGCCCGCGGGCGCGACCTGGCGGCCGTCGACGGCCAGTGCGGAGGTCAGGCGCGCCGACACCGGATCGCCGACTTTGGCTGTCTTGGTCGAGATCGCCGACGTGAAGGCGATCGGCAGCGCGGTGCCAGCGGCAACGACGATCGGTTGGGGCGCCGGCTTCGGTGCGGGCGCCGCGGGGCGCGCCTGGTTCGACTTGAACTCGGCTTCGCGCTTCGCAGCAGCCACGCGGGCCGCCTCGGCCTTCGCAGCCGCCTGCTTGTCGGCCGCCTCCTTGGCGGCAGCGGCAGACGCAGCGGCCGCATCGGCCTCCATCTGGGCAGCGGCGGCCGCATCAGCCTGCTCTTTCGCCAGCGCCGCCTCGCGCTCGGCCAGTTCAGCCGCGCGTTGGTCGAGCGCGGCACGCTCCGTGGCGATGGCGGCCGCCTCGGCCGCCGTGCCGTCCTCGGTGGCGGGCTTAGGGGACCCACCGCAGGCCACCAGGGTCAACGCGAGGCTGGTGGCGACGACAACGCCGGCACGGCCCATGAATTTGCTTGTGTTCATCAGAGTTCTCCAAAACGCAGCATTGCAGGCGCGCAAGCTACCGCGTTCGCGGGCACCGCGACAATGAATTGCCGCAGGCGAACGGAATCTGTCGCTGTGTCGCGACGTCCCGAGCGAGTTCAGCGCTGGTTCAGCCGAATGGGTGCCGCAGCACGATGGTCTGGTCCCGGTCGGGTCCGGTGGAGATCACGTCGATCGGCACGCCGGCAAGCTGCTCGAGCCGCTGCAGATAGCTGCGCGCGGCCTGCGGCAACCGGTCGAACTCAGTCACACCGACCGTCGACTCGCGCCAACCCGGCAAATCTTCGTAGACCGCCTCGACGTCACCGAACTCGTCGGACAACAGCGGCGGCTCCGCGTGCAACTGACCGTCGATCCGATAGCCGGTGCAGACGCGGATCGTGTCGAGACCATCGAGCACGTCGAGCTTGGTGATGCACAGGCCCGAGACGCTCGAGTGCACGATCGAGCGGCGCAGCGCCACCGCATCGAACCAGCCGCAGCGACGCCGGCGACCGGTGACGGCGCCGAACTCGTGGCCAACACGCTGCAGGTACTCGCCCGTCTCGTCGAACAGCTCGGTCGGAAAAGGGCCCGCGCCGACTCGCGTGGTGTAGGCCTTGACGATGCCGAGCACGTAGTCGAAGTTGCGCGGGCCGATGCCCGTGCCCGTGCCAGCGAAACCTGCGGTGGTGTTCGACGAAGTCACATAGGGATAGGTGCCGAGGTCGACGTCGAGCATCGCCCCCTGCGCACCCTCGAACATGACGTTCGCGCCCTCGGCACGCAGCCGCGACAGTGTCAACGTGACATCGGAAACGATCGGCTTCACCCGCTCGCCCATCTCGAGGTGCGAATCCAGCGTCTGCTGGAAATCGACCGCCGGTTCGTTGAAGTAGCGCTGCAGCACGAAGTTGTGGAAGTCGAGCATCTCGCCGAGCTTCGCCGCGAAGCGCTCGCGCTGGAACAGATCGGCGACCCGCAACGCGCGGCGCGCGACCTTGTCTTCGTAGGCGGGCCCGATGCCGCGACCGGTCGTGCCGATGGCATTGGCGCCACGCGCCTTCTCGCGCGCCTTGTCGAGCGAAACGTGCGACGGCAGGATCAGCGGGCAGTTCGGCGCCACGCGCAGCCGCTCGAACACCGGCACGCCCTTGTCGAGCAGCATCTGCGACTCGCGCAGCAGCGCTTCCAGCGACAGCACGACGCCATTGCCGATCAGGCAGGCGACCTGCGGTCGCAGGATGCCGGACGGAATCAGCGACAGCACCGTCTTCTCGCCGCCGATCACCAGCGTGTGCCCGGCGTTGTGACCGCCCTGGAAGCGGGCCACGGCGACCGCGCGCTCCGTCAGCAGATCGACGATCTTGCCCTTGCCCTCGTCACCCCACTGGGTGCCGATGATCACGACAAACTGGCCCACTCAGCCCCCTCGAACGATCATGAGCAACACTAGCCCGGCAACGATGGCGCCGAGTCCGCCGAAGCGCAGTTGCTGGTCAGGAATCTGCAGCATGACGGCGATCGCCCGCTTCATGCCGGCCGGATTCAGGAACGGCATGATGCCCTCGAGCACGAGATACAGGGCAAACGCTGCCAGCAGGTCCGACCAGGCGATCATCGGCGATCCGCGCGGTGCAGCGCGTCAGGCGCGGCGCATCAGCGTGCGCCGCCCTGCCCGCGCAGGTAACGGAAGAACTCGCTGTCGGGCGAGACGACGAGAATGTCGCCTTCGCGGCCGAGCGAGTTCTTGTACGCCTGGATGCTGCGATAGAACGCGTAGAACTCAGGATCACGCCCGTAGGCAGCCGCGTAGATCTGCGTCGCGCGCGTGTCGCCTTCGCCGCGGATCTGCAAGGCGTCGCGGGACGCCGCAGACACGATTTCGAGGCGCTTGCGATCGGCCTCGGCGCGAATCCGCAATGCTTCCTTTTCGCCCTCGCCGCGCAACTGGCGCGCGAGGCGCTCGAAGCTCTGCTGCATCGAAGCATAAACGCGCGCGGCAACGTCTTCAGGCAAATCGATGCGCTGCACGCGGACATCGACCAGTTCGATGCCCAGATCGTCGACGAGCTTGCTGGCCCGATCGAACATCGCCCCTGTGAAGGCCGCGCGCTCGGCGGACACGATCTGCTGCAGGGTGCGCTGCGCGACGGCGTTCTTGATGCCGTCCTTGACGATGTCGGACAGGCGCTGCGCCGCCGATTCCTCGTTGGTCGCAAACGACTCGAAGAACTTGGCAGGATCGTCGACACGCCACTTGATGTAGAAGTCGACGATCAGGCCGCGGTTCTCGTTGGTCAGGAAGGTCTCGCCCGGGAACGTCTGCGACAGCACGCGGCGCTCGAAGCGCACCACGCTGTCGATCGGCGTCTTGAAGTGCAGGCCGGGCCCGTAGGGCTCGCCGACGATCTCCTTGAACTGCGTGCGGATGGCGACCTGCGATTCGCCCACCGTGAAGACGCAGGTGCTCGCGAGCAGCAGAGCGCCGAGGATCAGGAACAGGATTGGTGTGCCGCGTTGCATCAGCGGTCCCTGCGCGCGCGCGCGTCGGTGGTGGCGGAAGATTCGGGTTCGGTCGCCGGACGCGGCGCCGTGACGGTCGCTTCATTGTCGCGAGTGCCGCGCTCGACCAGCTTGTCGAGCGGCAGATAGAGCATCTGGTTGCCGGACTTGGTGTCGACGATGACCTTGCGGCTCTTGCTGAGCACGGACTCCACGCCCTCGATGTAGAGCCGCTCGCGGGTCACGCGTGGCGCAGCGGCGTAGGCCGCCTGCAGCTGCGTGAAGCGGGCCGCTTCACCTTCCGCGATTGCGACGACCTGCGCCTTGTAACCTTCTGCTTCCTGCATCTGGCGCGATGCCTGACCTTCCGCGACCGGGATGATGCCGCTCGCATAGGCCTCGGCCTCCTGGCGGAAGCGTTCCTTGTCGGCGATGGCCTTGTTGGCATCGCGCTGCGCGGGGACGACCGGCTCGGGTACCTGGATGTCGGTCAGGTTGACCGACGAAACGTTGATACCCGAGTTGTACTGGTCCATCGTCCGCTGGATCAGGTCGCGCGTGCGTGTCGTGATCTCCTGGCGATTGCCGACGATGATGTCGTCGAGCCGAGTGCGGCCGACAACCTCGCGGATCGCACTTTCACTGACTTCACGCAGCGTCTGCTCGGGCTCGCGGATCTGGAACAGGAAGCGCACCGGATCACGCAACTGGTATTGCACGCCCAGCGACATCTCGATCAGGTTGATGTCGGCCGTCAGCACGCGCGACTTGTACTCGAGGCTGCGAACCTCGGACACGTTTACCTTGGTGACCTGCTCCAGCGGCCACCAGTGGAACCCGAGACCAGGTTCCCGCACGTCGACGAAACGGCCGAAACGCTGCACGACGCCGCGCTCGGCGGCGCCGACCTGGAACGTGGACATGTAGGCCCAGCCGGCCAGCGCGAGCACGCCGGCCAGCGCCAGCATCGCGCCGCTGCCCTCGGGGCTCGCCCCGGCGCCGCCACCGCCCTGGGCGCCGCCGCCAGAGCCGCCTTTCAGCAGGTTCTCCAGCTTGCGCTGGAAGTTCTTGAACGCCTCATCGACGTTTTGGCCATCCTGGCCTGGGCGCTTGCCCCAGGGGTTCTTGTTGCCGCCCGGTTCGTTCCATGCCATATCGATCGGGACCCGTCAGTGAGCTGGATGGTGAAGCGCCGCGACTGCAAGCTAGACAGCGCGCGCAGGAGAGTCGAATTGTAGGTAGCCGCCGGGGGGCGCACAAGTTGCCGCGCCGGAATCGACGCTGAGAATCTCGACGCCCGGCGTTCGCGCCAGCACCAGCAGCTCGGTATCCGGCAGCGTCACGTCGAGTTCCAGCCGCCCATCGTCGCTGACCGCCTCGCCCCGTACGGCGCCCGCCGCGAACAGCCTGGCCCGCAGGGCGCCGGCAGCGGCCGGCAGCCGCAGCCGCGCTGCACGGGCGAAGCGCGCCAGCCGCTCGGCAATCGCCGAGCGCAACTCTTCCAGACCGAGGTGGCGCGCCGCCGAGACCCAAACCTGCGTGATGCGGCCCTCGTCGTTGCGCTCGACCCGGACGCCCGATTCGAGGCGGTCGATCTTGTTGTAGACGCGGATCTGCGGGATCTCGCCGGCGCCGATCTCATCGAGCACCCGATTGACCTCTTCGATGTGCTCGTCGCGACGCGGGTCGCTGGCATCGACGACATGCAGCAGCAACGTCGCCTCGCGCGCTTCCGTGAGGGTCGACTGGAACGCCGCGACCAGTTCGTGCGGCAGCTCGCGGATGAAACCGACGGTATCGGCGAGCACGATGGGCGTGCCGCCCGGCAGCTGCACGCGACGCACCAGCGGATCGAGCGTTGCGAACAGCTGGTCCGCGACGTAGGCGTCGGCCCCGGTCATCGCGCGGAACAGCGTCGACTTGCCGGCGTTCGTGTAGCCAACCAGGGCGACCGAAGGAATCGGAATCTCGACGCGGCGGGCACGCCCCGTTTCGCGCTGCTGCTTGAGTTTCTCGAGTCGCTTCGTCAGCACGCGCACACGCTCGCCGAGCAGCCGGCGATCGGTTTCGAGCTGGGTCTCACCAGGGCCGCGATTGCCGATGCCGCCGCCGCGCTGCCGCTCGAGGTGGGTCCAGCCGCGTACCAGCCGGCTCGCGATGTGCTTGAGCTGCGCGAGCTCGACCTCGAGCTTGCCTTCATGGCTGCGCGCGCGTTGCGCGAAGATGTCGAGGATCAGCGCGTTGCGATCGAGCACGCGGCGGCCGATCAGCTTCTCGAGGTTGCGCTCCTGGCTCGGCGACAGTGCGTGGTCGACCAGGATGACTTCGGCATCGGCCTCCTCAGCAGCAGCGTGGATTTCCTCCGCCTTGCCGCTGCCGACGAAGAATTTCGGGTCCGGTCGCTCGCGACGGCCCGTCAGCGTGGCGACCGGCGTGGCGCCCGCCGACAGCGCCAGCTGCGCGAACTCCTCGAGATCTTCGCGCTCGACTGGGCCACCGATTCCGATACGCACCAGCACGGCGCGCTCGCCTGAGCGCGGTCGTTCAAACATGCGTGGGATTCCGCGGCCGTGCCGCGCCGGCGCGCAGCATTACTCCGGCGCGGCCTCCGACACTTCTTCGCCATCGGCGTTCGGCACACGCACGTTGCGCGCGGGCACGACAGTCGAGATCGCGTGTTTGTAGACCATCTGGTTGACGCTGTTCTTGAGCAACACGACGAACTGGTCGAAGGAGTCGATCTGCCCCTGCAGCTTGATGCCGTTGACGAGGTAGATGGACACCGGGACCCGCTCCTTGCGCAGCTGGTTCAGGAAGGGATCCTGCAGTGACTGGCCCTTGGCCATCGCTTTCTCCTTGTTCTCGCTTCTCGATTTGTTTTTGTCCACCGCCAGTACCTTCCCTGGTGAGCGGCTTCAGCAAGCGTGTGTCAGAGACCACTGACAGCACCGATGTTAACACGAGGCATGCACCCCACGATGTGTGGGGACGAGGCGACAGCAATTCAAGCGCGCGATGACGGCCGCATTGCGGACGCGTCCAGCGCGGTCATGACCGACTCCGCCCAGCGCTCGAATGCCTGTGGCTCGAACGGCTCGACGCGCTGCCAACCCTCGCCGGACCGTGCCCAGGTCAACTGCCGACGCACCAGCTGCAAGGTGGCCTGCAGTGCTTCGCGCTTGGCGGTCTCGTAATCGCATTTGCCCTTGACGTAATCCCAGAACTGCCGGTAACCGACCGACCGTAACGCCGACTCGTCGCCGGTCAAGTCAGGTCTTGCGGCCAGTGTTTCCACCTCTTGCACCCATCCATGGACCAGCATGGACTCAAAGCGTTCCCGAATGCGCTGTTTGAGCGCCGCGCGATCCTCAGGCCAGAGCACCCAACGCAGGAACGGCACGTCGGTGGGCGGGCGCGTGGCGCGCTGCCACTCGGAGATCGGCTGGCCGGTCGACTGATACACCTCGAGGGCACGCTGGATGCGCTGGGCATCGTTGGGATGAATGCGGGCAGCCGCCTCAGGGTCTGCCTGAGTCAGCTCGGCATGCAGGGCCGGCCAGCCCTCGCGCGCCGCCCGCGCGTCGATCGCCAGCCGCAACTCGGGTTGCGCCGTCGGCATCGCGGCCATGCCGTGCAGCAGGCTGCGCAGATACAGCATCGTGCCGCCGACCAGCAGCGGAATCCGGCCGCGCGCGTGGATCGCATCGATGAGGGGGACTGCATCCGCGACGAACTCGCCGGCGTTGTAGGCTTCGCGCGGATCGCAGACGTCGATAAGGTGATGCGGCACGCGCGCGCGCGCCGCGAGCGACGGCTTGGCCGAACCGATATCGAGGCCGCGGTAGACCTGCGTCGAATCGACACTGATCAACTCGATCGGCAGCCGCTCCGCGAGCCGCAGCGCGAAATCGCTCTTGCCGCTGGCCGTGGGGCCGCACAGCACCAGCGCGGGCAGCCGAGGCCCGCCCGCCTGACCTGGCGTCATCTGCACTGGCGCTTCAGCGGCCACGCAGGAACAGCTGGTCGAGTTCGGCCAGGCTGATCTGGGTCCAGGTCGGGCGACCGTGGTTGCACTGGTCGGCGCGCAGCGTCCGCTCCATCTGCCGCAGCAGCGCGTTCATCTCAGGCAGCGTCAACCGGCGTCCGGCATGGATCGCGCTGCGGCAGGCAACGTTCGCGAGCAGCCGGTGCCCTGCTTCCTCGATATGACCGCTGCCCCCGCCCACGGCAAGATCGCGCAGCACGCCGCGCAGCAAGTCGGGCAACGACTCGCGCGCGAGCAGCGCCGGCACGGCCCGCACCACCAGCGCGGTTGGCGACAGGCGCTCGAGCTCGAAGCCGGCACGTTCGAACTCGGCCGCAACCTCCAGCACGAGCTCGACCTCGTGCGCGGCCAGCTCCACGGTGACAGGCGCGAGCAGCCGTTGCGCCGCCGCCGCGTCGCCCTGCTGCGCCTTGAGCTGCTCGTACAGCACGCGCTCATGCGCGGCGTGCGCATCGACGACGATCAGGCCCTGTGCGCCCTGCGCCAGGATGTAGATGCCGTGCAGCTGCGCGATCGCCTGGCCCAGGGGTTCCGCTGCCGCAGACTCGCTGGCGGTGGATTCGCTCGCGGCAGCATCGAGCACGACGTTCGACGCGCCGGGCTGCGGCGGCCACCAGACCGAACCGCCGAGCACGGGTCCGCTGTCGGCACGCGCGCCCCACGGCAAGGCCCGCGAGCTTGCAGCGAACTGCGGCGGCGACTCGCCCGCGACGCCCCGCACGCTCGACGCGGCCGTGGTGGGACCCGCTGCGAGCGCCTGCTCCACCGCGCGCGCGACGTAGGCGTGCACCTGGCGACTGTCGCGAAACCGCACTTCGAGCTTCTGCGGATGGGCGTTGACATCGACGAGCTCCGGATCGAGCGACAGATGCAGCACGTAGGCCGGGTGCCGGCCGTGATACAGCACGTCGCGATAGCCCTGGCGCACCGCGCTCGCCAGCAACCGGTCGCGCACCGCCCGGCCATTGACGAAGAAATACTGCTGATCGGGTTGCGCGCGGGCGGCGATCGGCGCGCCGATCCAGCCGCGCAGCGCCACCGGACCGACGGCTGTTTCTAGCGGCAGCGCCGCCGCCGCGAACGCGTCACCGAGCAGGGTGGCGATGCGGCGCAGTTCGCTCGCGGCATCCGCAGCCGCAGGCAGATCCTGCACCACTCGCGCGCCATGGCGCAGCCGGAACGCGACGGCCGCGCGGGCCAGCGCAAGGCGCTCGACCAGCCCCGCGATATGCGAGAACTCGGTGGCGATCGACCGCACGAACTTGCGCCGCGCGGGCACGTTGTAGAAGAGATCCCGCACTTCGACAGTCGTGCCGACCGGATGCGCCGCCGGACGCAGCGGCTGCAGCTCGCCGCCATCGACCTGGATCTCGGCACCGCTGTCGGCCGCAGCTGTCCGCGACACGATCCGCAGCCTTGACACCGAACCGATCGATGGCAGCGCCTCGCCGCGAAAGCCCAGCGTGACTATGGCCGCCAGGTCGTCGAGTGACGCGATCTTGCTGGTCGCGTGCCGTTGCAGCGCGAGCGCGAGTTCGTCCGCGTGGATGCCGGCGCCATCGTCGCGGATCCGGATCAGCGCCGAGCCGCCCTGCTCGATATCGATCTCGATCCGGCGCGCCCCGGCATCGAGACTGTTCTCGACCAGTTCCTTGACGACCGATGCCGGTCTCTCGACCACCTCGCCGGCGGCGATCTGGTCGATCAGTTCGTTGGGTAGGGTCTGGATCGGCATGCGGCGCCGCGCGCGGCCGCGCCTAGGGAATGTTGCGGGCGGTCGGCGGGTCGGACGCGCGGCGGCGTGCCGCGAACAGCGTGCCCTCAGGCGGAAAATCCGCAAAGTAGTCGTGCACGCCGCGGAAAATCGCCTCGGCGAGCTTCTCCCGGTAAGCCTCCTGGCGCAATCGGCGTTCATCACCCAGGTTCGAGATGAAGGCCGTCTCGACCAGCATCGACGGGATGTCCGGCGACTTCAGCACCAGGAAACCCGCCTGCTGCACCTTGGGCTTGCGCACCTCGTTGACCGTATTGAGCGTGCGCAGCACGCGCTCAGCGGCGTGCATGCTCGAGGTGATGCTCGCCGACTGGCTCAGATCGAGCAGCACCGACGCAAGGGTGTTGTCCTTGTCGTCGAGCGAGACGCCACCTTTGAGGTCCGCAGCGTTCTCGCGCGCGGCTAGCCAGCGCGCCTGTTCGTCGCTGGCACCCTTGGTCGACAGGATGTACACCGACGAGCCCGAAACGGTCGCATTCCCGACCGAGTCCGCATGGACCGACACGAACATGTCGGCCTTGGCCGCCCGCGCCTTGGCCATCCGCTGCCGATGCGCGAGGAAGTAGTCGCCGTCGCGGATCAGCACCGCACGCATGCCAGGCTCGCGATTGATGCGCGCCGCCAGATCCCGCGCGATCAGCAGCACGACATCCTTCTCGCGCGTGCCGCCCTGGCCGATCGCGCCGGGATCGACGCCACCATGCCCGGCATCGATCGCAACGATCACATCGCGCCCTGACTCCGTCGGCGCATGCACGGCGCGCACGGCGCGCACCGGCGCCTCGACAACGTCGGGTACCGGCGGCGGTGCTCCGGCCGCGGTGGCAACACCGCCAGCGCCGCCGATCTCGATCACATAGCCGGCGCGGCCCGCCGCCGGTCGCACGCGAACCGGTGCAGCACCATCGAGCTCGACCACGAGACGCAGCGCCTGCTGCGGCCGTGGCCCGGTGCGCAGCGCCTTGATGGGGCCGGTGGCGGGCGGCAGTCGCAGGCGCTCGGCCGAGGCCGTAGCCGCGAGATCGATGACGGCGCGCCGCGGCGACTCGAGCGTGAAGAACTGATGGGCCGCCTGGCGCGACAGGTCAAGGTGCAGGCGAAATCCATCACCGGCTGCTTCGACGCGCACGGCATCGAGCCGTGCGGGCGCCTGCGCGGCCTGCCCAGCCAGCGGCATGGCGCCCAGTAGCGCGACA
>JBIITU010000171.1:0-6894 GCA_044340335.1 Steroidobacteraceae bacterium | reverse complement strand
GCAGCAGTGCGGCACAGGCGGCCAGCGGCAACAGGCGTGTGTTGTTCATGCCAACTCCAGATCGCATCACGGTCACGGCAGGGTCAGCTGCACGTTGAAGCAGGTCAGGCCACGCGGCCGGCCGTCGGTCGCGTCGGACGGATCGACGTTCGTGAACTCGTACACTTCGAGCACATAAACGTTTCCCGCCTCGACGGTCGCGACCAGCGTCTCGCTGCCGTTTGCAGCGCTCTCGGCGCGTGCCCGCTCCACCCCCGCAGCATACAGCACGAGATCAGGGTCGGTCGCCGCCGCGCCCTGCCCGCCACCGTAGTCGGCACGGATCGTCACGTTGCCCGCGCCACTCGGGGCAAGTCGCAGGAAGCGCCGGTTGCCCAGCTTGTTGTAGAACCCGGCCGCCGTCGGCACGCTCGAGCAGACCTCGACGGTCTGGCTCGCCGCGATCGCACGGAAAATCGGCAGGTTGCGGGCATCGAGCCCGTTGTTGGTCTCGGCGCTGCCGAAGTCATCCGAAGTCGTCGAGACCAGCTGCGCGCTGGCCAGCGCATTGATCGCCGCGGCATCCGCCGGTCGCGCCGCGCGCAGTCCTTCGAGCAGCGCAAACACCGACGTGAACGCCGGCGTCGAGCGGATCCGGCCCGTCATGACCGCATGCAGCGGCGCGAAGCCGAGGCTCAGCGAATCGACGCCCTCGTTGGTTGTGTCGAACAGGTCCCAGAAGATCGACTGGACCGACCCTTCGTTGAACCAGCCGGCGTTCGGGTTGTTGTTGTTCTCGACGTTGATCGCAAAGCCGCGCGTCTGGGCGAGATCAAAGCTGTCGCGATACACGGGGTCCGCGCGCACCATGCCCGCAAAGGCGTTGCCCCAGCCCTCGCTGAAGGCCACGCGCAGGTCGAGGCGTTCCGTCGTCGTGTGCTCGCCGCCCAGGCTGTCGTCGCGCGAGAAATTGTCCTGGTAGTAGTGGCCCCACTCGTGCGCGATCACGTGCTGATCGAATTCGTCGGTGTCGATGTCGGCGCGGCCGAGCACGAAGATCCGGTCCGGGTTACCGGGCGTGAAGAACGACGTGCCGATCTCGCCCCGACCCAGTGCCGCCGAACTGCCAGTGCAGAAGTCGTTCGCGGCCGGTGCACACGGCACGTTGCTCGTGCTCCAGAAAACCCGCAGTTCGGGGAACTGCGCGTTCGCATCGGCCGACAGCACCAGCTGCTGCGATTCGTAGATCGCATCGAGGATCGAAAACGGTGCCGCCGCGCGCGCGGCGTTGTAGCCCACGCCCGCCGTCCAGCCCGTGCGCGCCGCGAGGTTGCGGGTCGAATTCGCGGTGCCGGCGTTGGCGACGCTGCCATCGAGCGTGTAGACCGCCGACCCGGCCGTGTTGTCGCGCACCGTGACCGTCCAGGACGGCGTGCCGGTGCGCGCGAGCTCGGCGCGCACGCGGATGAACAGCTCCGTGTTGCCGGCCACGGTGACCGAGTAAGCGCCACTCGCGCTGGTGGTGGTCGTCGCGAGCACCGTCTGGCCGTTCGCCGCGATCGCCTCGACCGTCGCGCCGCGCACTGGCGCCGGCTGCGCGTTGGCGAAGTCGAGCCCGGCGTTGCTGCCCGCGCTGAACGGCACGCGGTCGTAGGTGACCGTGCCGGAAATCGTCACGTTGCCGACCGGCGGCGGCGTGCCGCCCCCGCCCCCACCGCCCGAGCCGCCACCCGATGCGCCATCACCCCCGCCGCCACAGGCGACCAGGATCAGGGGCAACAGGAAGATGGCACCGCGGCGCAGCAAGGACATGCGCGCCGGACGCTATCACAGCCCCTCGGGGCCAGCCGTAACCGCGTCACATTGCGCTCGAAGGTCGCCGATGTGGTCTTCCCAGTAGCGGCGGCTGCCGAACCACGGGAAGGCGCGCGGGAAGGCCGGATCGTCCCAGCGGGCGGCCAGCCAGGCAGCGTGGTGCAGCATCCGCAGCGCCCGCAACGACTCGATGAGCCGCAGCTCGACCGTATCGAACGACGTGAACGCCAGATAACCACTCGCCAGCTCCGCCCACTGGCCGCGGCGCTCGTCGATCGAGCCGGACAGGAACATCCACAGGTCCTGGATCCGCGGCCCCATCATGCAGTCGTCGAGATCAACGAACACCGGGCCGTGCTCGTCCCACAGGATGTTGCCGACGTGGCAATCGCCATGGATGCGGATCATCGACAGCGGCCCCGTGACCTCGAACTCCGTCTCGATCGCCTGCAGCAGTTCCTCGGCCACGTCGGCGTAGCGGCTTTCCATGTCGACATCGAGAATGCCGGCGCCCAGCACCGCATCGCGCGACGCGTGGCCCAGCCGCGCGACCGTCAGGCGCGGCCGGGTCGTGAACGGCTGCAGCGCGCCACGCGCGTGGATGCGCCCGAGCGTGCGCCCGACCAGCGCCAGCGCGCCCGGCGCGTCGAACTCGGCGATCCGCCCTGCCCGTTTCGGAAACACGCCGAGGCGGTACTCGTCATGGAACAGCAGGGTCTCGCCCGCGAAGCGCAGCGGTGCCGCGACCGGCAGCTCCGCCGCCGCGAGTTCCAGCGCGAAGTCGTGCTCCTCGCGGATCTGCGCATCGCTCCAGCGGTTCGGGCGGTAGAACTTGAGCACCAGCGTGCCGTGGCTGGTCGAGCCCACCTGGTAGACGCGATTCTCGTAGCTGTTGAGCGCGAACAGCCGCCCATCGGTTTCGATGCCGAAGGCCTGGCAGGCATCCAGGACAGCATCGGGCGTGAGCTTCGCGAACGGGCGGCTCATGCGAGGCCGCGCACAGTCCCGGCAGCCAGCCCGTCGGGCCGCGGGCGGGGACCGGTAGAATACGGGGCTTCGTCAGACGGCTGGGTCAATCGCATGGCAACGCAGGGCACGATACTCGTCACGGGAGGCGCCGGCTACATCGGCAGCCATACGGTGCTGCAGCTCAAGGCGCGCGGCGAGCGCGTCATCGTGCTCGACAACCTCAGCAAGGGGTATCGCCAGGCCGTGCTCGATGCGCCGCTCGTGGTCGGCAACGTCGGCGACCAGGCGCTGCTGCGGCGCCTGCTGCGCGACGAGAGCGTCGATACCGTGATCCACTTCGCCGCGCACACCATCGTGCCCGAGTCGGTCGCCGATCCGCTCAAGTACTACGGCAACAACACCTGCAGCACGCGCGCGCTGCTCGAGGTCTGCAGCGAAGTCGGGGTCAAGCACTTCGTGTTCTCCTCGACCGCGGCCGTCTATGGCGTGCTCGACACGGGCTACGCCGATGAGACCACGCGCACCGCGCCGATCAACCCCTACGGCACCTCGAAGCTGATGTCCGAGTGGATGCTGCGCGATCTTTCGGCGGCCACGCCGCTCAAGCATGTGGTGCTGCGCTATTTCAATGTCGCCGGCTCCGACACCACCGGCCGCATCGGCCAGTCGACCCCCGGCTCCACGCTGCTGATCAAGGTCGCCGTCGAAGTCGCCGCCGGCACTCGCCCCGAACTTCAGATGTTCGGCACCGATTACCCGACCCCGGACGGCACCGGCATCCGCGACTACATCCATGTCGAGGATCTGGCCACCGCCCACCTCGATGCGCTCGCTTACCTGCGCCGCGGCGGTGATTCCACCACGTTGAACTGCGGCTACGGCCACGGCTACAGCGTCCGCGAAGTGATCCAGAGCGTCGAGCGCGTCACCGGTCGCAAGCTCAAGGTGGTCGAATCGCCGCGCCGCGCGGGCGACCCGCCCTACCTGATCGCGAAGAACGAACGGATCAAGTCCGTGCTGGGCTGGCAGCCGCGGCTCGATGACCTCGATGCCATCGTCCGCAGCTCCTGGGACTGGGAGCAGAAGCTCGCCGCCACGCCCTGGGCGCGCGACGGCTGAGGTGCCGCTGCCGCGACGCCGGCGGCACTGTCTGCGACTGGCAACAGCCCGCGCCGCGGCGCTGCGCCAGCCACCCGGACGCGCTGGAAAGCCGTAGAATGCGGCGATGCGGTGGGTGCGCCCGAAATCCCTCAGCAGCCTGATGCTGCTCGGTCTTGTGCTGGCCGCGGTCCCGCTTGCGATCGCAGTGGTCGATGCGTCGATCCAGATGCGCCAGCTGGCCAGCGCCAGCCAGCAGCTCGTGCTGCGCGGCGTCGAAGCCACGCGTTCGAGCCAGGCCCTGCTGACCGGCATCGCGTCACTCGAGCGCACCGCGCGCCTCTACAGCGTGCTGAACGACCCCAAGCTGCTCGAGGGCTACGCGCAGACCGATGATCGCGTCACGGCCACCCGGCGCACGCTGCAGGGCCAGCTCGATGCGGCGCCGACGCGCACCGCCCTCGCCCGCCTGGCCGAAATGCAGCAGCAGGCCCGTGCCACCATGACGGGCGCGCAGACCGCGTCGCCGGCATTCGAGCAGTTGCTGGCGCGGTTTGCCGACATGAGCGATCTGGCAACCCGGCTCGCCGACAGCGGCAATGCGCAGCTCGATGCAGAACTCGCGGCGCTCAAGGCAACCACCGACGGTGCGCGCCAGCGGCTGTTCTGGCAATCGGCGCTGCTGATCCCGCTGACGCTGGGCGTCGTGCTGGTGGTCATTTTCTGGATCGGACGGCCGCTGCGCGAAATCGACCGCGCGATCGGCGAACTGGGCCGTGGCACGCTGACGCATCCGATCACGGTCAGCGGCCCGCAGGATCTCGAGCGCCTGGGCCGGCAGCTCGAGTGGCTGCGCCAGCGCCTGATGGAACTCGCCCACGAACGCAACCGCTTCCTCCGTCACATGTCGCACGAATTGAAAACACCGCTCGCCAACATCCGTGAAGGCACGGAACTGCTGATGGACGGTGCCGTCGGCGAACTGCAGAGTTCGCAACGCGAGGTCACCGCGATCCTGCGCGACAACGGCATCCGGCTGCAGCGCCTGATCGAAAACCTGCTGTCATTCAGCGCCTGGCAGACGCAGAGCCTCGGCCTCGAGCTCAGCGAGTTCCGCGTGCGGCCGCTGGTCAAGCAGGTCATCGAGAACCAGCAGATCACGCTGCTGTCGCAGCGCCTGCGCCTCGAAGTGAAGGTCGACGACCTGACGATCTACGGCGATCGCGGCAAGCTGCGGCTGATCCTCGAGAACCTGCTGTCGAACGCCATCAAGTACTCGCCGCGCGGCGGCACGATCCACGTGCAGTGCGCGCCCGACGGCGCCGACTACGTGCTGGATGTCGCCGACTGCGGCCAGGGCATCCCCGCGGAAGATCGCGCGCGGATCTTCGACGCCTTCTACACCGGCAAGCCTGCCGGCGGCCATGTCAAAGGCACCGGCATCGGGCTGTCGGTCGTCATGGAGTTCGTCAGCGTGCATGGCGGCAGCGTCGAGCTGGTCGACGGCGAGTATCCCGGGGCGCACTTCCGTGTGCGCCTGCCGCTGCGCGCCACGACCCCGGCCGACGTGCTGTCGCTGGAGCGTGCCCATGCAGCGTAATGCCGCGCGCCTGGCCGCCATGCTCGTCAGCCTCGCGGCGCTCGCGGGCTGCGAGAGTTTCTCCGGCATCGGCGGCGACGAACGCGACCGCGTCGAAGCCGTGCCCACGCTAGACCGGCGCGAAACCCAGGCGCAGGCGCTGGTGTTCTTCCTCGAGCTGGTGCAGCGCATGGTGCTCGCGCCGGCCGCAGAACAGGCCGAGATCTTCGCCAACATCAAGCGCGACTACGACAACACCGGCACGCCGGCCGCCCGACTTCGGTATGCGCTCGTGCTCGCCACGCCGAACCACCCGTCGAGCGACCCGGCCAGCGCGCAGAAGCTGCTGCGCCAGGTCGTCGCTGCGCCCGAGGCGCTGACGCCGGTCGAGAACGCCGTCGCCTTCCTCGAACTCGCCCAGCTCGACAGACAGCTCGCGCTCGCCGCCGAGACCCAGCGGCTGCAGGCGGCCGGCGATCGCGTCGACCGCGACCGCATCGCCGCGCTGCAGCGCCGCGTCAATGCCGAGGTCGAAGAAAACGCCCGACTGCGCCGCGCCCTCGAGGACGCGCGCGCCAAGCTCGATGCGATCGCCGATATCGAACGCCGCTCAACCGAGCGCACCCCGCCCAACACAGGACGAACGCCATGAACGCTGTCATGCAATCCGCCAAGCGCAAGGCTCGCATCCTCGTCGTCGACGATGACCCGGGCCTGCTGCGCCTCCTGACGATCCGCCTGCGGGCCGAAAGCTACGATGTCGAGGCGCACGAAAGCGGCGCCCAGGCACTGGCTGCCGCGAGCCGCTTCCGCCCCGATCTCGTCATCACCGACCTGCGCATGGACGAGATGGACGGCATCGGCCTGCTGAAGGAACTGCAGAACCGCTATCCCGGCCTCAAGGTCATCATCCTCACGGCGCACGGCACCATCCCCGACGCCGTGCACGCGACCCAGATGGGTGCGTTCGGCTTCCTGACCAAGCCCGTCGACAAGCAGGAACTGCTCGACCAGGTGCAGAAGGCACTGCGGATCTCCGGCTTCAGCGAAGGCGGCGGCGACGACTGGCGCAGCGAGATCGTCACGCGCAGCGCCGTCATGGAAGAGAAACTGTCGCAGGCGCACATGGTCGCCGGCACCGATGCGCGCGTACTGATCACCGGCGAGAGCGGCACCGGCAAGGAGCTCGTCGCGCGCGCGATCCACAAAGTCAGCCCGCGCCGCAACAAGCCGTTCGTGACCATCAACTGCAGCGCCATGGCCGAGGATCTGCTCGAGTCCGATCTGTTCGGCCACACCCGCGGCTCGTTCAGCGGCGCCGTCAAGGATCATCGCGGCCTGTTCCAGGCCGCCGACGGCGGCACGCTGCTGCTCGATGAGATCGGCGACATGCCGATGCGACTGCAGGTCAAGCTGCTGCGCGTGCTGCAGGAGAACGCGATCCGGCCGCTCGG
>JBIITU010000170.1:0-6902 GCA_044340335.1 Steroidobacteraceae bacterium | reverse complement strand
GCAGTTGCCTGCGCTCGAACTGCAGGCGCACATCCGCGAACTGCTCGAAAGCAACGTCATGCTCGAGCCGATCGAGGAGACGGACGCCACCGGCACCTTCGAGATGCTGTCGCCGCTGGCCGAATCGGCCCGCAACACAGAAGATCACGGCCCGACCGCCGACGCCGACGCCGCGCCGGATGCGATCGAAGTCGAAGTCATCGAGGATGCCTGGTCGGAACGCACCGCCGGCACCGCTGATTCACCCTACGGTGGCGGCGGCGATGACGACCGGCAGCAGGAGATCGCCGACGAATCCGGGCGCTCGCTGCACGAGTACCTGCTGTCCCAGCTCGAACTCGCCGGCCTGTCACAGACGGATCTGGCCATCGCGACCACCCTCGTCGATGCGATCAATGACGACGGCTACATCACCGACTCGCTCGCCGACGTCGCCGCCACGCTGCGCCCCGAGATCGACTGCGACGAGGATGAAATCGAGCGCGTGCTGATGCTCGTGCAGATGCTCGATCCGGTCGGCATCGGCGCCCGTTCGGTCAGCGAGTGCATCCTGCTGCAGCTCGAACAGCTCGACGCCAGCACACCGGGCCTCGCGCTGGCGCGGCGCGTTGCGGCGCAGCATCTGGATCTGGTCGCCAGTCGCGACGTGTCTGCGCTGCGGCGTGCACTGGGCACCGACGACGACACGCTCGAGCACGCGCTGGCGCTGGTGCGGTCCTGCCACCCGCGTCCGGGCACGGTCATCAGCGGCGCAGCCCCGGAGTACATCGTCCCGGACGTCTTCGTGCGGCGCACCGAGCGCGGCTGGTCGGTCGAGATCAACCCGTCGACCATGCCGCGCGTGCGCCTCAACGAGGGTTACGCCAACCTGATCGGCCGCGGCAGCGGCCACGCGACCATGCGCTCGCAGCTGCAGGAGGCGCGCTGGCTGCTGAAGAGCCTCGAGATCCGCAACGACACACTGACCAAGGTGGCCCGCGCCATCGTCGAGCGGCAGGCGGATTTCCTCGATCAGGGCGAGGAGCACATGCGGCCGATGATCCTCAAGGACATCGCCGAGGCGATCGACATGCACGAGTCGACCATCTCGCGCATCACGTCGGGCAAATACATGCACACGCCGCGGGGTGTGTTCGAACTGCGCTATTTCTTCTCCAGCCAGGTCGAGGGCGAGGACGGCCGCGGCACGTCGTCGACCGCGATCCGGGCCAAGATCCGCAAGCTGATCAAGGAAGAGAACCCGGCCGACCCCCTTTCGGACGCGCGCCTGGCCGAAATCCTCTCCCAGGAGGGAATTCCGGTCGCGCGGCGCACGGTCGCGAAGTATCGTGAGGCCCTGGGTCTCGCATCCTCGGCCGAGCGCAAACGCAGCGCGGCGCGCGCCTAGAGTTTCAGAGCCAAGTGTCAGAAGACAGTCAGGAGTCCAACATGCAGCTGAACGTCACTGGACATCACATCGAAGTAACCCCCGCCCTGCGCGCCTACATCGAGAAGAAGCTCGAGCGCATCACCCGGCATTACGAACATGTCATCGACGTACACTGCATACTGACGGTCGAGAAACTGAGCCAGAAGGCCGAAGCCACGCTCAAGGTGCGCGGCAACGACATCCACGCCGACGCGACCGACGGCGACATGTACGCCGCGATCGACGCGCTGAGCGACAAGCTCGACCGGCTGGTCAAGAAGCGCAAGGAAAAGATCACCGATCACCACGCCGTCGAGGGTCGCAGCGCCCGGCAGTAAGCCGGGTCTCGCGCGCGGCACCCAGGGGACAGGGGTAGAGCATGGATGCGATGCGCCTGATCCTGGTGGGCGGGCTGTCGGGGGCGGGCAAGACCGTGGCCCTGAACATGCTCGAGGACGTCGGCTTCTACTGCGTCGACAACCTGCCGGCGCCGATGCTGCAGACCTTCGTCGGGCACGCGCTGCGCGCCGAGTCGGACGTCTTCGCGCGCGTCGCGATCGGCATCGACGCACGCAACACCGCTGCCGACATCGACGCCCTGCCCAGCGTCGTGCAGCAGCTCAAGCGCAGCGGCGTGCGCTGCGAGCTGCTGATGCTGCTCGCGAGTGAAGACGAACTGCTGCGCCGCTATGCGGAAACCAAGCGACGCCATCCGCTCAGCCGCGAAGGCCACGACCTGCGCGACGCCATCAGTCGCGAGCGCCAGCTGCTCGAGCCGATCATCGATGCCGCCGACGTCATCATCGACACGACGCGGCTCGGCGTGCACGGCCTGCGCGACGTGATCCTGCAGCGCATCGAGCGGCGCGCGCACGGCGATCTGTCGATCACGTTCGAGTCGTTCGGCTACAAGCATGGCCTGCCGGCGGATGCCGACTTCGTGTTCGACGCGCGCACGCTGCCGAATCCCTACTGGGATCCCAAGCTGCGCGCCCTGACGGGACTCGACCCTGAGGTGATCCGCTACCTCGATGCGCAGCCCGCCGTGCAGCAGTTGTGCGAGGACATCGCCAACTTCGTCGCGGCGCGCATTCCCGAGCACCAGGTCGGCAACCGCCGCTACCTGACGATCGCGATCGGCTGCACCGGTGGCCAGCACCGTTCGGTCTACGTCGTCGAGCGGCTCGCGGCCCGCTTCGCGTCCGCCCATCCGAGCGTCCTGACACGCCACAGTTCGCTGCCGGCGCGGTGACGCCATGACCGCCGCGACCAGTCCGGGCAAGGAGGGCCGCCTCTCCGCGCTGCGTGAGGCGCTGGCTGCCGGCACGATGCGCCAGGCGCATCGCATGGTGAACTCGCTGCACCCGGCGGAAATCGCGCTGCTGCTCGAATCGCTGCCGCCCGCGCAGCGCGAGATCGTCTGGGAGTTCGTCGATCCCGAACTCGAGGGCGAGGTGCTGGTCGAGACCAGCGACAACGTTCGCCAGGCCCTGATCGACGGCATGGAGGCCGAAGAGCTGCTCGCCGCGACCGAAGGCATGGAGGTCGACGACCTGGCGGATCTCGTCGGCGACCTGCCCGAAGCCGTGACGCGCCAGCTGCTGCGCTCGATGGACCAGCAGGATCGCGAACGACTGCGCACGGTGCTCAGCTACGCGCAGGACACGGCTGGCGGCCTGATGAACACGGACACGGTCAGCGTCCGTCCCGACGTGACCCTCGAGGTCGTGCTGCGCTACCTGCGCATGCGCGGCGAACTGCCGCAGAAGACCGACCGCCTGTTCGTCGTCGATCGGGACGACCGCTACCTCGGCACGATCTCGCTGACGCGACTGCTGACCGAAGACCCCGAGCAGACCGTCGGGGCGAGCCTCGACAGCGAGGCACCGCGCATCGAACCCGAACTGGCTGCGCACGACGTCGCGCAGATGTTCCAGGACCTGGACCTGCTGTCGGCGGCCGTCGTCGATGCGAATGGCCGGCTGCTCGGCCGCATCACGGTCGACGACGTGGTCGACGTGATCCGCGAGGAAGCCGAGCACTCGGTGATGTCGATGGCCGGCCTGCAGGACGAGGAAGACATCTTCGCCGGCATCATTCCGTCGACGCGGCGGCGCCTGCTGTGGCTCGGCATCAACCTGCTGACCGCGATCCTGGCTGCCGCCGTCGTCAAGAGCTTCGAGGGCACGATCGAGAAGGTCGCCGCGCTGGCGGCGCTGATGCCCATCGTCGCGTCGATGGGCGGCATCGCCGGCACACAGACCGTCACGCTGCTGATCCGCGGCCTCGCACTGGGTCAGGTGCAGTGGGCCAACGCGCGCTGGCTGCTGTGGAAGGAAATCGCCGTCGGCGGGCTCAACGGCCTGATCTGGGCGGTGGTCATCGGCGCGATCACGGTGTTGTGGTTCAAGACCTGGGAGATCGCGGCCATCATCGCGGCTGCGATGCTGATCAACCTGCTGGCCGCCGCCGCGGTCGGCGTGCTGGTGCCGCTGGCGCTGCGGCGGATGAAGATCGATCCGGCATTGTCGGCAGGCGTGATCCTGACCACGTTCACCGATTGCATCGGCTTCGCGACGCTGCTCGGCCTAGGCGCGCTGTTCCTGACCTGACGCCGATTCGATGCCGAGGAACGGTTCGATGACGGCGCGCTGCGCCAGCGCGTCGCGGTAACCGAGCTCGATCAGTTCGCGCGTGTAGCTCGCCTCGAACAGCAGGTAGCTCGCGAGCAGGCTGCCGGCCGCTCCGCGCGCGCCGATCACGGCCAGCAGCGCGCGCAGGCTGCGCGGCAGGCTGCCGGCATGCCGAGCGGCGATATCGCGCGGATCGGTGCTCGGCGACAGCAGCGCGCTGTCGATCTGGCGGAGCTCGCCGCTGGCGCTGCCGAGCTGGCGGCCGATGCGGTTGAGGCGCGAAATCTGCTCGAAATCCGCCTCGAGCTGGTCGCTGAACAGCGTATCGAGCATGAAGCCGAACAGCTGGCCGGAGGTTGGCGCGCGATCGCGGCTCACGACGCTGCCGATGCCCGCTGTCTGCCGCGCGCGCACGCCGATCACGAGCAGCTGCTCGGCGCCGAGGTGCACGGCCGGCGACAGCGGCGCCGTCTGGCGCATCGCGCCGTCACCGAAGTACTCCTCGCGCACCCGCACGGCGGGGAACAGGAACGGAATCGCCGCGCTCGCCATCAGGTGATCGAGCTGCAGCCGCGTGCGCAGCCCCAGCCGTGGCGCGCGGGTCCATTCGGCGACACCGTCGGCGGCGTCGAAGAACGCGGTCGAACGACCCGTGCCGTAGGCCGTCGCACACAACGCCACGGCGCGCAGCAGGCCCGCGTCGACATTGCGGTGCAAGCCCTCCCAGTCAACGGAATGCTGCAGCAGCTGCCGCAACGGCGCGTTGTCGAACAGCGAGCGCGGCGCCGCGAGCACATAGCCGCCCGAGAGGGCGGACAGCGTCCAGTGCGCGCCCGCCCGCAGCATGGCGATGGCATCGGCGCGGAAAACCTGGTGGACACGGAAGTTCGACCAGACGTCGACCAGTTCGGCGATCGCCTCACGCCAGCGATGCGCGCCGGCCGCGACGACAGCCGCAGCAACGCCTCCGGCCGAGGTGCCAATGACGATGCCGAAGGGCCAGGGCACGCCGGGCGGCGCCAGCTCGGCGATCGCCTTCAACACCCCGACCTGGTACGCGGATCGCGCACCGCCGCCCGACAGGATGAGGCCGCGGCGGCTGCTGTTATGATCGATGCTCACGGCCATTCATTGCGAAAGGAGTTGCAGATGATGGTACGCAGTCGTCTCGTTGCTGTCGCGCTTGCCGCCCTGCTGGTCGCGGGCGCAGCGATCGCCCCGCCGGCCCACCCCGCGACGCAGCGCCCCGCCGTCGGCGCCGTCGCACCCGCATTTCGGCTGCAGGACCAGACTGGCCAGTGGGTCACGCTCGAGCAGCAGCGCGGCAAGTGGGTCGTGCTGTATTTCTACCCGAAGGACAACACGCCGGGCTGCACGACACAGGCCTGCGAGTTCCGCGACAACATCTTTGCGTTCCGGCGCGCGGACGCCGTGATCCTGGGCGTCAGCGTCGACGACGTCGACTCCAAGAAGCAGTTCGCGACCGAGCACAGCCTGCCGTTTCCAGTCCTGGCCGACGCGAGCAAGGGCACGGCGAAGGCCTACGGTGTGCTCTACAAGGCCATGGGCATCATGGA
The DNA here is from genome assembly GCA_044340335.1 of Steroidobacteraceae bacterium. Lineage (GTDB taxonomy): Bacteria > Pseudomonadota > Gammaproteobacteria > Steroidobacterales > Steroidobacteraceae > UBA964. The sequence goes on along the minus strand of JBIITU010000170.1, from coordinate 1,284 downwards.
AATCGCGCGCCGCGAGACTTTCCTGATCGACCCCCAGGGACGCATCGCCAAGCACTACCCGGCAGTGAACCCGAAAGGCCACTCCGAGGCCGTGCTCGCAGATATCACTGCTTTGCGCGCTGCGGCCCCGCGAGGTCCCTGAGCAGCACATGCCACTGCTGCAACCCCGCGTAGAACGATGCGACCGGGATGCGCTCGTTGAGTCCGTGCGCAAATGAATCGCTGTTCTTCATGAAGGTCTCGGCGACGCCGTAGGTCGGTATGCCGGCGCCCCTGAACACGGCGCCGTCGGTCGCACCGAGCGCCTGGAACGGGATCACCTTCAGGCCCGGATGGCGCTGCTGCACGGCGCGCGTGACGGCTGCGATGACGTCGTCGCGCAGCGGCGAGGCATCGCTGAAGGTCGGCTCATAGAGCATCTTGACCTCGAGCTGCGGGCCCGCGAGCTGCTCCAGCGTGCGTTGCACGGCCTGCACGGGCACGCCCGGAAAGATGCGGCAGTTGACGGTGGCCGTCGCGGACTGCGGCAGCGCGTTGGCGGCATGCCCACCGCGCAGCAACGTCGCGACGCAGGTGGTGCGGATCTGGCCCACGTAGGCCGGGTCGGCGTCCAGCACCTCGGTCGCCGCGGCATCGAGCGGCTCCTCGGCGAAGCGGCGCAGCGCTTCGCCCAGCGCTCCCGGCGTACGCTCGCCCTCGGCGCGCAGCGCCTGCCGCGTCGTCTCGTTCCACATGACCGGGAACTGATAGGCCGCAAGCCGGCCGAGCGCGGCCGAAAGGTCGTAGATCGCGTTCTCTTTGCGCGGCTTCGAGCTGTGGCCGCCGGGATTGCGCGCCGTGATTTCGAAGTCGGCGTAGGTTTTCTCGGCGGTCTGCAGCGAGAAATACAGCGGCGCACCGCTGGCTTCATCGAGCGTGCCGCCACCCGCATCCGTGTTCAGCGCGAACTCGGCGTCGACGAGTTCGCGGTGGTTGCGCACCGCATCGAGCGTCGTGAACTGCGCCGTTTCCTCGTCGCCGCTCAGGTAGATGATCAGGTCGCGTGACGGAACGAAGCCCTCCGACTTGAGGCGCAGGAAAGTCGCGACCAGAGAGATGGCGCCGCTCTTGTTGTCGTCGGTGCCGCGACCGAAGAAATAGCCACCCTCTTCGATCAGCGTGAACGGATCCCGTTGCCAGTCAGCCGGATCCGCGTCGACGACGTCCATGTGGGCGAGCAGCAGGATCGGCTTGCCGCCCCGCCCCGTGCCGCGATAGCGCACGACCAGCGATGCCGAGTCGCGC
>JBIITU010000169.1:0-6908 GCA_044340335.1 Steroidobacteraceae bacterium | reverse complement strand
CCCGGACCTGCCGAAGGGTTACCAGATCAGCCAGTACGAGCTGCCCATCGTCGCGCAGGGTGAGCTCACGATCGTGCTCGACGACGGCACGCGCAAGCGCGTCGGCATCACGCGCGCGCACCTCGAGGAAGACGCCGGCAAGTCGCTGCACGAGGGCCTGCCGGGCGCCACTGGCATCGACCTGAACCGCGCCGGCACGCCGCTGATCGAGATCGTCAGCGAGCCCGATCTGCGCTCGGCCAAGGAAGCCGTCGCCTACATGAAGAAGGTGCACACGCTCGTGCGCTACCTCGAGATCTGCGACGGCAACATGCAGGAAGGCTCGTTCCGCTGCGATGCCAACGTCTCGGTGCGGCCGAAGGGCGCCGCGAAGTTCGGCACGCGCGCCGAGATCAAGAACCTGAACTCCTTTCGCTACGTCGAGAAGGCGATCAACTACGAGATCGAGCGGCAGATCGACCTGATCGAATCCGGCGGCAAGGTCGTGCAGGAAACCCGCCTGTACGACCCGGACAAGGGCGAGACGCGCTCGATGCGCTCGAAGGAAGAGGCGAACGACTACCGCTACTTCCCCGATCCCGACCTGCTGCCTGTGCTGCTCGATGCTGCCTTCATCGAAGGCGTGCGCGCCGGCCTGCCGGAACTGCCGGACGAGAAGGCTGCCCGCTTCATGCGCGAGCACGGGCTGTCGGAATACGACGCCGGCGTGCTGACGGCGAGCCGCGAGATCGCGGCGTTCTATGAAGACGTCGTCAAGCGTCTCGGCGGCGAGCCGAAGCTCGCGGCGAACTGGGTCATGGGCGATTTCTCGGCGTTCCTGAACAAGGATGGGCTCGAGATCGCGCAGAGCCGCGTCGATGCGGCGCAGCTTGCGGGGCTGCTCACGCGCATCCGCGACAACACCATCTCGGGCAAGATCGCCAAGGAAGTGTTCGAGGCGATGTGGGCCGACTCGAGCGACGCCGATGTCGTCATCGAAGCCAAGGGCCTGCGCCAGATCACCGACACCGGTGCCATCGAACTCGCCATCGAGGATGTCATGGCGAAGAACCCGGGCCAGCTCGCCGATTACCGCTCGGGCAAGGACAAGCTGTTCGGCTTCTTCGTCGGCCAGGTCATGAAGGCCACCGGCGGCAAGGCCAATCCGGCGCAGCTCAACGAGCTGCTGAAGAAGAAGCTCGCGCCGTGAGCGCCTGCGGCGAGCCATGATGCTCGAAGACGGGCCGGCGACGGACGTCGTCCAGCGCTTCGTCGTCGAGGACCAGGCCGTGCGCGGCCAGTTCGTGCGCCTCGATGCGTCCTGGGGCGCGCTGCGCGAGCATGCCGACTATCCCGAGCCCGTGCTCGAACTGCTGGGCGAAGCGATGGCGGCCGCCGTTCTGCTCGCCTCGACGCTGAAGTTCGAGGGCGGCCTGACGCTGGAGTTGAAGTCCGACGCGGCCGTGCGGCTTCTGGTCGCGCAGTGCTCGCATGATTTTCAGATCCGCGGCGTCGCGCGCTTCGATGCTGCGAAAGTCGCGCCGGATTTCGCCGCACTCGCCGGCGGCGGCTACATGACGGTGACGATCGACACCGATGCGGCCGGTGGCCGGCAGGGCGGCGGTCGCTACCAGGGCATCGTCGCGCTCGAAGGCGGATCCATGTCCGCGTCACTCGAACACTACTTCGCGAACTCCGAGCAACTGCCCACCAGCCTGCGGCTCGTTTGCGATGCACGCGGTGCCAGCGGCCTGCTGATCCAGCGCATGCCGGGCGAGGGCGGCGTCGCCGCGCCGCTTGCGGCGCAACAGACCTGGGAGCGCGCGCACGCCGCATTGCTCGCCCTCGATCCCGTGGCGCTGCTGCGTGCTCCTCCCGAGCAATTGCTGGGCGAGTGCTTCACGGGCCAGGACCTGCGCGTGTTTCGTGGCCAGCCCGTCGAGTTCCGCTGCCGCTGCGACCTGCGCCGCGTGCAGGGGATCCTGCGTTCGCTCGGCGAGGCCGATGTGCGCGAGCTGCTGGCCGAGCAGGGCGCGGTCACGGTGACCTGCGAGTTCTGCGGCAAGCCGTATCGTTTCGACGGTATCGATGTAGAGCAGCTGTTCGCTTCCGGCGCCGTGCCGGGCAGCGAGCGCGTGAATTGACCGACGGCGTTGTCGATCCTGGCTAGCCGGCGCCCTCGACGGGGCTTGACGCCCCTTCCTTCCTCCAGTAACTTTGCATTTCAAAGTACTTTAATGAGAGCGAAAAATGCAATCCAGTGCGGAACAGGATCTCGCATATATCCGGGAGATCATGGATGAATCACGATCTTTCGCGAACGTTGCTGGCGATTACTACATATTGTGGGGTGTGGCGACGGGCGCGGCATTGCTGGGCAACTTCGCTTTTGCGCTGGGTTGGTTGTCGCTGCCACCGTTCTACATCTGGGCGATCTGCATCGCCGCCGGTTGGGCCGGCACCGCGCTCTTGGCGCGTCGTGACCGGGCGCGCGACCTCGTCATTCACCCTAGCGGCCGGCTGATAACGCTTGCGTGGGTCGGGGTGGGCATCGCGATGTCGATCGCGCTGTTCGCGGGCAGCTGGAATGGTTCGATCCGGCCGCTGGCGATTCCTGGCTTCGCCGCGGCCTTCATCGGGTTGGGCGTGGGTCTGAACGGCGTCATCGCCAAGATCGACTGGCTGCGCAACCTGGCTTTCGTCTGGTGGATTGCGGCGCTGCCGATGCTGCTGTGGCCGGGCAACTACACCCTGGTCGTGTTCGCGGTGCTGGTCCTCGCGCTGTATGTCGTGCCGGGGATCAAGCTCAATGCGATGGCGCGGCGCAGTGCGGGGCGCGCGTGACGGATTACGACCACACGCAGATCGACGAAGTCATCCACTCGCGGCTGCGGCTCGCGATCATGGCCGCGTTGATGGCGGTGGAGCGGATGGAGTTCACGGCGCTGCGTGAAACGGTCAAGGCGACCGACGGCAATCTCAGTACCCACCTACGAAAACTCGAAGAAGTGAACTACGTGCAGACGGACAAGAAATTCGTGGATCGCAAGCCGCGCACCGAGTGCGCGCTGACCGACACCGGGCGGGCCGCGTTTCGAGCCTATGTTGCGCGCCTCGAAGCGCTGGTGCGGTCATGAACTTCGCGGTTCTGGCCGAGGCGCCGCTGGTCGTGCAGGTGCACTTGGCGACGGTGCTCCCGGCGTTCCTGATCGGCAGCTGGTCCCTGTTCGTCAGCCGCCCCGGCAGTCCCGCGCACCGCAGCGCCGGGCGGGTGTTCGCGGTGCTGATGGCGATCACGGCCGCGACGACCGTGTTCATCCCGAGTCACTTCGGCTTCTCGGTGGCCGCGGGGCCGCTGCGGCTGAGTCCCATCCACCTGCTCATTCCGCTGACGTTGCATGGTCTTTGGGCGGGTATCGGCGCGATACGCGCCGGCCAGGTGGAGCAGCATCGAGCCATCATGCGGCGCCTGTACTTCGGCGCGATCGTCATTGCCGGCCTCTTCACACTGCTGCCTGGAAGACGCCTGCATCACCTTTTGTTTATGTGATACAGGTACTTAAAAGCATAGTTGCAAGTTTGCGTAAGTCTCAATAGTCTGTGCGAATGACTATCGAGACACTCGCCGGTCTGTTGCGGGCGCTGTCGGATCCGTGCCGGCTGCGACTGGTCGCGCTGTGCGCCGAGCGGCCGCAGTCCGTCTCCGCCCTGGCCGCCGCGCTCGATGAAACCGAACCCACCGTCTCGCGTCACCTGAAGGCCCTCGCGGCAGTCGGCGTGCTGCGGCGCGTGCGGCGTGGCCAGCGGGTGGAGTACTCGCGGGCCGCCGGTGCGCCGTTCGATGACGTGATCACCGCGGCGCAGCGGTCCGTCGCCACGGCGGATGTGCAACTCACCCGCGCGCGAGCGCGCCTGCAGGACGCGGACGCACGCGAGCGTGGCGCGCCGCTGCCGCCGGCCTTGGCCGGCGCCGAGGCGGAACGCCGCCTCGGCGAGGCGCTCGCCTTGACCCTGGGTGCCGGCGCTGCGGCCGCAACCACGCGCTACGACCTGCTGCTCAGCGCGGGCGATGTCCCCATCGAATGTCTGCGCCTGCTGGCCGAGCAGGGGCCGGCGAAGCTGCTGGTCGTGGCGTCCACGGTGGCGGAGCGCACCGCGCAGCGGCGACGGCTGGCCGATGCGCAGTTGCCGGGCGAGGTGCTGCTGCGCGGCGACCTGCCGCGCCTGCTCGCGACGTTGCCAGCACCTTCGCCGGCGTTGCTGAGCTGCATCGATCTGCGCCTGCCGCGCAGTTGGGCGGATATCGAATCGCTGCTGCGCTGGCTGCAGCGGCTGCCGGCGCTGCGCAGCGCCGACTGGCTGCTGTTCGACTACGACACGCTCGATGCGCTGCTCGGCCTCGCCGATCGCAGTCTGCTCGCCGAACTGCGCGCGCGACTGGCCGCACTCGGCTTCGACACACGCCGCATCCAGCCCATCGAGGCGGATGGCCAGCACCGCCTGCTCGTCCACTGCGCACCGCGGTCCGCCGACGCGATGCGCGCCGCCTGAGGAACCTGCCATGTCCGCTAGCCCGATCCACGTCTCGTTCGAGTTCTTCCCGCCCGGCGACGCCAACATGGAGGCGACGCTGTGGGCGTCGGTGCAGCGCCTCGCGCCGTTCGCGCCGCGCTTCGTGTCCGTGACCTACGGCGCCGATGGCTCGACCCGCGAGCGGACCCACAACGTCGTCACGCGCATCCAGCGCGAAACCGCACTGACCGGCGCGCCGCACCTGACCTGCGTCGGCGCTTCGCGGGCCGAGGTGCTCGACATCGCGCGCGCGTACTGGGCGCAGGGCGTGCGGCACATCGTCGCGCTGCGTGGCGATCCGCCGGCGGGCAGCACGCGCTACGAGCCGCATCCGGATGGCTTTGCCTACGGGGCTGACCTGGTTGCCGGCCTGCGCGGCATCGCCGACTTCGACATCTCGGTGGCCGCCTATCCGGAGACGCACCCCGAGGCGCCGTCGCAGTCCGTGGATCTCGACAACCTCAAGCGCAAGGTCGACGCGGGCGCGACGCGCGCGATCACGCAGTTCTTCTTCGATACCGACGCCTACCTGCGCTTCCGCGATCGCTGCGTTGCGGCGGGCATCGGTGTCAGCATCGTGCCCGGCATCCTGCCGATCACGCGTTTCCCGCAGGTCACGCGCTTCGCTGCGCGCTGCGGCGCGAGCGTCCCCGACTGGCTGGCCGAGCGTTTCGCCGGGCTCGACGACGATCCGGACACGCGCCGCCTCATCGCGGCGAACGTCGCGATCGAGCAGGTGTCGCGCCTGAAGCGGCATGGCGTCAGCGAGTTTCACTTCTACACCCTCAATCGCGCGGAGCTGACGTACGCGATCTGCCACGCACTGGGGCTGCGACCGCAAGTGCCCGCTGTCGCCTCCACGGGAGCTGCGTCATGAAGGCGCATGCACATCGTCACGGCGCCGGCTGTGGCTGTGGTCCGGCAGCGGCGACCGCGCCGCAGGCGCTCGATCGACCCGCCGCACCCGCTCCGACGGGCGACGCGCGGGCCAGTGCCGCGCCGTATGAGATCAAGCCGGTAGATGAACGCGCCCGCGAGACGCGGCTGCGCCGGCTGCGCGAGCTGATCGAGCAGCGCATCGTCGTGCTCGACGGCGCGATGGGCACGATGATCCAGCGGCACCGGCTCGATGAAGCCGGCTATCGCGGCGAGCGCTTCGCCCGCTACGGCCGTGACATCCGCGGCAACAACGACGTGCTGATCCTGAGCCGCCCGGAGATCGTGTCCGGCATCCACCGCGAGTACTTCGAAGCCGGCGCCGACATCGTCGAGACCAACACCTTCAGTTCGACCACGATCGCGCAGGCCGATTACGGCATGGAAGCGCTGGTGGCAGAGCTCAACTATCGCGGCGCGCGCATCGCCCGCGAAGTCGCCGATGAAGTCGCGGCGCGCACCGGCACGCCGCGCTTCGTCGCCGGCGCGCTCGGGCCCACCAACCGCACGGCGTCGCTGTCGCCGAATGTCACCGACCCCGGCTATCGCAACGTCAACTTCGACGAACTGGTCGGCGCTTACGCCGAGGCGACCCGCGCGCTGGTGCAGGGCGGCGCCGACATCCTGCTGATCGAGACGGTGTTCGACACGCTGAACGCGAAGGCGGCGCTGTTCGCGGTGCGCGACGTGCTGCGCGAAATGTCGCTCGACCTGCCGATCATCGTCTCGGGCACGATCACCGATGCCTCCGGCCGCACGCTGTCGGGCCAGACGACCGAAGCGTTCTGGAACTCGGTGCGCCATGGCGAGCTGTTTGCGATCGGCCTGAACTGCGCGCTGGGCGCGAAGGAACTGCGTCCCTACGTCGAAGAGCTGTCGCGGATCTCCGATGCCTATGTGTGCGCGTATCCGAATGCCGGCCTGCCGAACGCCTTCGGCGAGTACGACGAAACGCCGGCAGAAACCGCCGACATCCTCGCCGAGTTCGCCCGCGCCGGCTTCCTGAACATCGTCGGCGGCTGCTGCGGCACGACGCCGGACCATATCCGGAAGATCCGCGACGCCGTGCTGCCCGCAGCGCGGCGCACGCGGCCGGAGCCTGCGCGGCTGTGTCGCCTGTCGGGTCTCGAGCCGCTCAACATCGGGCCGGAAACATTGTTCGTGAACGTCGGTGAACGCACCAACGTCACCGGGTCGGCGAAGTTCCGCAAGCTGATCGAGGCGGATGACTACGCCGCCGCGCTCGAGATCGCCAAGCAGCAGGTCGCGGCGGGCGCGCAGATCGTCGACGTCAACATGGACGAGGGCATGCTCGATTCGGAAGCGGCCATGACGCGATTCCTGAATCTGATCGCCGCCGAGCCCGACATCGCGCGCGTGCCGTTCATGATCGACTCGTCGAAATGGACGGTGATCGAGGC